>JAUHYO010000114.1 GCA_030426325.1 Gammaproteobacteria bacterium
GTTCACGGCCAAGATTCTCGATATCCTGTGCGGTGAGATGGGCGGTCGGGTCGGTACGAACGGGTTGCAGAGTACTCATGTTGGTTTCTCCTTTTAGAGATCGATGTCGCAGGTGCCTGCTGCTGCAGTGACACATGTCTGGATTTGGATGTTGTCGCCCTCGGCGGCGCTGGTGACCTCGCCGCTGCGTAGGTCGCGGACTGCGCCCTGTCGCAGTGGTGCGACGCAACCGAAGCAGATGCCCATGCGGCAGCCGGAGGGCATCAGCACTCCGGCGGCTTCGCCGGCATCGAGCAGGGTCTGGGCGCCGTCGGCATCGACGACGGTGCCGGTTCTGGCGAAGGTGACGGTGCCGCCGTCGCCGGTGGCGATGACGCTCGGGCGAAAGCGTTCGGTGTGCAGCCGGTCGGTGATTCCGTCAGTCTCCCAGCGGCTTTCGAGGGCATCGAGCATGGCGGCGGGACCACATGCCCAGGCCTGACGTTCGGCGAGGTCGCCGACGATGTCGCCGAGGCGGATCACGTCGAGCATCCCGTCGATATCGGTGTGCCTCTCCACCAGCTGAATTCGACCCTGACTGGCCATCGAACGCAGTTCGGTGCCGAAGATGACGTCGTCCGGGGTGGGTGCCGAGTGCACGACGATGATGTCGGCGTCGGCGTTGTCGGCCCAGATGATGTTGCGCAGCATCCCCATCACCGGTGTGATGCCGCTGCCGGCGGTGATGAACAGAAGCTTCGGCGGTGTGGGGGAGCCGAGGGTGAAGTCGCCGGTGGCCTGGTCGAGTTGAACAATGCTCCCGACCGGCGCGCGCCGAACCAGATAATTGCTGACGGTGCCGCCGGGGATCGCCTTGACGGTAATCGCGATGCGGCCGTCGCTCTCCCCGCCGCCTGGTCGGTCCGCGCCCGACCGTCGGGCGTCGGTCTTTGAGGTCAGCGAGTATGCCCGCCATTGGCGCACGCCGTCGACGTCGACGCCGACGCGGACGTACTGACCGGGCGTGTGGGTGCGCCAGGCGCGCCCAGGCTTGATGACCAGGGTGGCTGCGTCGCGGGTTTCGGGGTGGATCGCGACGATGCGACCGCGCAGTTCGTGAAAAAGAATGACGTTGTTATCAGCACGCAGCTCGTCGTGTACCGGGCGTTGAAGGATCTTCCCGGAATCAGCGAGACAAACCTGGATAAACTCGCCGTTGTGCTCGACGGCCAGGAAAACCTGATCGGCCTGATCAAGAAGTACGACATCACAACCGGTTTCTCGACCGACCTGATCGGTGGCATGTACCCGATGTTGACACGCGAATTTACCGAACGCGCATTGTATTGGTCCCCGGCCGAAGTGCTGATTCAGGCGACATCGGAGAGCGCCAGGATTATTCGTATGTCGGGCAAGCTGAACCGCCACGGGAACTTCGGTGAGATTCGGGAAGGCTGGGTTGCCGATATTCTCCTCATTAATGGAGAACCGCTGCACGATATTTCGGTGCTGCGTGATCCTGCGAATAACCTGGCGCTGATCATGAAGGGCGGCAAGATCGTCAAGAATGCCGTCGGCGAAACGGAAAAAGCCCGCTAAAAGCGGGCTTTCTCGAATTTGGCTCCCCGACCCGGACTCGAACCAGGGACCAATTGATTAACAGTCAATCGCTCTACCAACTGAGCTATCGGGGAATAGATCGGCACCCAGGGCAATCGCCATCAGGTGCGGGCCGGAATTCTGGTTCAGCGACCGCCCGATGTCAAGCCAATAGCACCCGCTTTATGCGGTGTACCGCTTCTTCCAGCATCTCCATCGAACATGCGAATGACAAGCGCATGTAAGGGCTTGCGCCAAACGCTGAGCCAGGTACGCAAGCCACGTCCGCTTTGTTGATCAGGAATTCAACCAGTTCTGAATCTGTCGTCATACCAAAGGCAGCAAGCGCGCCCGTAATTTTTGGAAAAGCATAGAACGTGCCTTCGCCGCGGCGGCACTCAATCCCGTCAATCGCGTTCAATGCCGGTACCAGGTAGTCGTGCCTGTCCTTGTAGGCTTTCGCCATGGTTTTGACCGGTGCCTGGTCACCAAGCAATGCGGCTTCGGCAGCAAGCTGCGAGATACTGCAAGGGTTCGACGTGCTCTGGCTCTGAATGGTCTTCATCGCAGCGATCAGGGCCTTTGGGCCGGCGGCGTAACCTATTCGCCAACCGGTCATCGCGTAGGCTTTTGACACACCGTTGATCGTTACCGTGCGCTCAAACAGGTCCGGACAGGCTGAAGCAAAGCTGATAAACGGCTCATCGTCCCAATGGATGTGCTCGTAAATATCATCAGCTACCACCAGAATCTTCGGGTGATCGGCCAGCACCCGGCCCAGCGCCTGCAACTCTGCCTTCGTATAGCTTGTACCGGTTGGGTTGCTGGGGCTGTTCAGGATAAAAAGCCGCGTATTGGCGGTCACCGCAGCCGCTACTCGCTCCGGCGTCACCTTGAAGTTCTGCTCAATGCCGGCCGCGACGATCACGGGTTCGGCACCGGCGAGCCGAACCATGTCCGGGTATGACACCCAGTAGGGCGCGGGAATAATGGCTTCGTCGCCCGGTCCCAGCAAGGCCAGGCAGAGATTGAAAAGACTTTGTTTGGCACCGCTGGACACCAGGATATCGGACAAGTCGTAGTTGAGGCCGTTCTCGCGCGCAAACTTGCCCTGGATGGCAAGCTTTAGCGACGTTGTCCCGTCGATTGGCGTGTACTTGGTTGCGCCATCCTGGATCGCTTTCCGGGCTGCTTCCTTGATGTGCTCGGGCGTGTCGAAATCGGGTTCGCCGGCGCCGAGGCTGATGATATCGCGGCCCGCAGCCTTGAGCTCAGTAGCGAGGGCCAGCACGGCGCCGGTTGGCGATGGCTTTATGGCCGCCATTCTTTTGGAAACTGGTAAACTCACTCGATTGCCTCCGACAAATGCAAGCCAATGGTACGTGAAACAACAGACCTTCCCAATACACCGAGCGACGAGCGTGATCGCCTTGCGCTGGTCGCGGATTTTCAGCCGGCGGGAGACCAGGGGCAGGCAATTGATGGCTTGCTGGACGGTCTCAACGATGGTCTCGCTCGCCAGACCCTGCTCGGTGTGACCGGTTCAGGCAAGACGTTTACCGTCGCCAGCGTCATTGCGCGCTCTCAGCGCCCGGCAATGATACTGGCACCCAACAAGACGCTGGCCGCCCAGCTGTACGGTGAGATGCGCGAGTTTTTTCCGAACAATGCGGTTGAGTATTTCGTGTCCTACTACGATTACTACCAGCCCGAAGCCTACGTCCCGAGTTCGGATACGTTCATCGAGAAAGACGCCTCGGTCAATGATCACATCGAACAAATGCGGCTTTCAGCGACCAAGGCGCTGATCGAACGTCCGGATGTCATTATCGTTGCGACCGTGTCGGCGATTTATGGGCTGGGCGACCCGGAAGCGTATTTCAGCATGGTGCTGCACCTGGTGCGCGGTGACCGCATCAATCAACGTGAATTGCTGCGGCGTCTTGCCGAGCTTCAATACACGCGCAATGAGATGGAGCTGTCACAGGGCACCTATCGGGTCAGGGGCGATGTCATCGATATCTTTCCGGCAGAGTCTGACCGGAACGCGGTCCGGGTTGAGTTGTTTGACGACGAGATTGAATCGCTTTCCTATTTCGACCCGCTGACCGGGGAGGTGGAGCGGCGCGTTGCCCGTCTTACGATTTTCCCCAAGACGCACTATGTGACCCCGCGGGAACGGCTGCTGGAGGCTTGCGAACAGATCAAAGCGGAACTGCTGCCTCGTCTGAAGTACTTGCGAGAGAATGATAAACTCGTTGAAGCTCAAAGACTTGAGCAGCGAACTTTATTTGATTTAGAGATGATACGCGAACTCGGATACTGCTCAGGCATCGAGAATTACTCGCGCTATCTCTCCGGCCGGAATCCGGGCGAGCCGCCGCCGTGCCTGTTCGACTACGTCCCTGACAATGCGATTCTCTTTATCGACGAAAGCCATGTCACCGTGCCGCAGCTGGGAGGCATGTACAAGGGCGATCGGTCGCGAAAAGAGACGCTGGTTCAGTACGGCTTTCGTCTGCCGTCAGCGCTCGACAATCGGCCGCTGCGGTTTGATGAGTTCGAGGCGCATGCGCCACAGACGATCTATGTGTCCGCAACGCCCGGCAATTACGAACAGGAACACTCCGACAACACCGTCGAACTGCTGGTACGGCCGACCGGACTGATTGATCCGGCACTGGAAGTTCGACCGGCGAGCACCCAGGTCGATGACGTGCTGTCCGAAATCAACAAACGAATCGCCGCCAGCGAGCGTGTCCTGATCACGACGCTGACCAAGCGGATGGCTGAAGATCTGACCGAGTACCTGGCCGACCACGGTATCCGCGTGCGCTACCTGCACTCCGACATCGGAACGGTTGAGCGCACCGAGATCATCAGGGACCTGCGACTGGGCGAGTTCGACGTGCTGGTCGGTATCAACCTGTTGCGCGAAGGGCTGGATATGCCGGAGGTGTCGCTGGTGGCAATTCTCGACGCTGACAAGGAAGGGTTCCTGCGCTCGGAGCGATCACTGATCCAGACCATCGGGCGGGCCGCGCGGAATATCAACGGCAAAGCCATTTTGTATGCGGACAATATGACCGGTTCGATGGAACGTGCAATCGAGGAAACCACCCGACGTCGCGAACGCCAGGTTGCCTACAATCTGGAGCATGGGATAAAGCCGGAGTCCATTATCAAGGGAATCGCCGACATCATGGATGCGGGCTATCCGTCGCCCCAAAAGAGCCGCAAAAAGGTTGCGGACGGCAAATCGAAGTACGAAGTTCTGGCGCCGGAGCAGCTTTTGAAACGTGCCGCAAAGCTCGAGAAAGCGATGCTGAAGGCCGCACGGGACCTCGAATTCGAAACGGCGGCCAGGCTGCGTGACGAAATCCGGCTGCTTCGAGCCGAGGGCCTTGGGATCAGTGACCGAAAAGCGGGTTGAGAACGCTTGCAGTCCCTCAATGGCTTCAGTATCTTACGCGTCCTTCGAGCGGGCTCTGGCCCCCTTTTAGGGTGAGTTCGGCAGGAATTGGGCGATTAGCTCAGGGGTAGAGCGCCACGTTGACATCGTGGAGGTCGGTGGTTCGAAACCACCATCGCCCACCAATTCTCCAAAACGCCTGATTTTTTTAATAAAATCGGTGTCCGCCCAGTTGTATCCTGCTGTGCGGCTATATAGAATCGCGGTCCCGCACTGGCTGTGGCAGTTGCTGCCATCTCAAGGTGCCGGGTTTGTTGAGTTTTCGGAGGATCCGAGTATCGCAGTTACAAAGCGCGTAAGGCGCAATGAGGAAATCGAGGCCACTGAGGTTCGAGTCATCGACTCAGAAGGTGAACAAGCAGGCGTAATGGGGCTGAGAGCCGCTATTAGCCTGGCGAAAGAAGAGGGCCTGGACCTCGTGGAAGTTTCGCCAAATGCTGAGCCACCAGTGTGCCGTATTATGGATTTCGGCAAATACTTGTTCGAACAGAACAAGAAAGCCCAATCTGCGAAACGCAAACAAAAACAGGTCCACGTTAAAGAGATCAAGTTTCGCCCCGGCACCGATGAGGGCGATTACAAGATCAAGCTCAGAAAGCTCGTGGACTTTTTGCAAGACGGTGACAAGACGAAAGTCACATTGAGATTCAGAGGTCGGGAGATGGCGCACAAGGAGTTGGGTGCGGCGCTGCTGACACGGGTCAGAGATGACCTGGAAGAATATGGCACGGTTGAACAAATGCCGCAGATGGAAGGACGGCAGATGGTCATGGTTATCGCGCCAAAGAAGCACTAGTTCCTGCATCGACTGGAGCAGTGACACCAAAAGTGAGTAACAGCTTGAAGGGCGTGACACCCCGGAAGGCGCTACCCGCCTGCAGCGGCCGAAATGGTTCGGTACAAAGCATGGCCGAAGGATTTGAAATGTCTAAGATGAAGACCAACCGGGGCGCGGCCAAGCGCTTCAAGAAAACGGGCAAAGGTGGCTTCAAGCGCGCCCAGTCCCACCTCAATCACATTCTTACGAAGAAGAAGTCAAAGCGTAAACGTCAGTTGGGTACCACCCAGCAAGTCGCCGAGTGCGATGTGAAAGCCGTCAAACGCATGCTTCCGTACAGCTAAGAGGAGATTGAGAAATGGCACGAGTAAAGAGTGGCGTTACCGCCAAGGCACGCCACAAGAAGGTCCTCGGTAAGGCGAAGGGCTACTACGGCGCACGCAGCAAGCTGTTCAAGACAGCCAAACAGGCGGTGATCAAGGCCGGCCAGTACGCCTACCGCGATCGTCGTCAGCGCAAGCGTCAGTTCCGCGCGTTGTGGATCACTCGCATCAATGCGGCAGCCCGTTTGCATGGCCTGTCGTACAGTCGACTGATTAACGGCTTGAATCGAGCCGAGATCGAAGTCGACCGCAAGGTTCTGGCCGATATCGCCGTTCATGATCCCGAGGCGTTTGGCGCGATCGCCGAAGCTGCCAAAGCGGGTCTCGAACTGCAGCCGGCCGCTAGCTGATTCACGCTTGGGCCGGGCGCGTTGAGCGCCGGGCCCAGGACTTGAATATGCAGGCACTGAGCGCGCTCATCGACCAAGCCGCGTCTGAGATTGACGCTGCGAACGATCTTGCTGCACTGGATGCGGTCCGGGTTTCCTATCTCGGAAAAAAGGGCGAGTTAACGGCACGGCTGAAATCGCTCGGTAAACTCCCTGCTGAAGAACGCGCTGGCGCTGGTCAGGAGATCAACAAGGCGAAGCAGACGCTTCAGGCACTGCTGAACAAGCAGCGCGAAGCACTGGAAAATGCAGCGCTGGAGGAAAAACTCGCGGCCGACGCCGTTGATGTCACGTTGCCGGGCCGAGGCCTGTCGATCGGCGGGCGGCACCCGGTCGCCCGGGCGCAGTCGAGAATCGAGCGGATTTTTTCGAATGCCGGATTTGGCGTTCGTTCCGGGCCTGAAATCGAGGATGATTTCCACAATTTCACGGCCTTGAATATTCCAGACAACCATCCGGCGCGCGCATCGCACGATACCTTCTATTTCCCGGGTGGGAAGCTGCTGCGAACGCACACATCGCCAGTGCAGATTCGCTCCATCGTCAAGGAAGGGGTGCCGATTCGTATCATCGCCCCCGGCCGGGTTTATCGTTGCGATTCGGACCAGACACACACGCCGATGTTTCACCAGGTCGAAGGGCTGGTGATTGACGAAAATATCAGTTTCGCCAACCTGAAAGCGGTCCTGCACCAGTTCGTCGAGGCCTTTTTCGAGCGCAAGACTGAACTCAGATTCCGTCCGTCCTATTTTCCGTTTACCGAGCCGTCGGCAGAGGTTGATATTCGATGGGGCGAAGGCAAATGGCTGGAAATACTCGGTTGCGGCATGGTGCATCCGAACGTTCTGGACAGTGCGGGTATCGATCCGGAGAAATACACCGGCTATGCCTTTGGTATCGGCATCGAGCGACTGGCGATGTTGCGCTATAACGTGAGTGATCTCAGGACATTTTTCGAAAATGACCTGCGTTTCCTCCGCCAGTTCAGGTAGGCGCGATGATTATCACGGAATCCTGGTTACGCGAATGGGTTGATCCCGACCTTGATACGGAGGCGCTCGCGCACCAACTGACCATGCTCGGTCACGAAGTCAAAGGCATCGAGGTCGAAGGCGCTGAACTCTCCGATGTTGTTGTCGCCGAAGTTGTCGATGTTCGCCGGCACCCGGATGCGGACAAACTGAGCGTGTGCAAGGTCAATGATGGCGGCAGTGAGCTTCACGAAGTCGTATGTGGCGCCCCGAATGTCGTCAAGGGCATGAAAACGCCGTTTGCGAAACCCGGCGTAACATTGCCAAACGGCATGAAACTTCGCAAAGCAAAGATTCGAGGCGTGGTATCGAATGGCATGCTGTGTTCTGCGGTGGAGCTGGGACTGGGCGATGAGTCGGATGGCATCCTGGCGTTACCCGATGGGTCCAAAGTGGGTAGTTCGCTGGACAACGTGCTGGCGCTGCCGGATGCCCTGATCGACCTGGACCTGACGCCCAATCGCGGGGATTGCTTCAGCGTTCTAGGGATAGCCCGCGACGTCGCGGCGTTAACAGGCGCAGAAATCAAAGACGCATCGGTCGGGACAACGACGGCGACGATCGCAGACGAACAGCCAATTGAGCTAATCGAGCCTGCCGGTTGCCCGCGGTTTGCCGGGCGCGTCATTCGAGGAATCAACACCCGGGCGTCCTCACCGGTCTGGCTGACCGAGCGGCTTCGACGCGTTGGGCTGCGGAGTATTTCGCCGGTTGTCGATATTACAAACTACGTCATGCTGGAGCTGGGACAGCCGCTGCACGCCTACGACTTTGGCAGAATTCAGGGTGCGATCCGCCCACGCCTGGCGAAATCCGGCGAAAGTTTAAGGCTCCTTGACGAAAAGCAAATCACACTTAACGACGACACGCTGGTCATCACGGATGACAGCGGCCCAATCGGTCTCGCCGGTATTATGGGTGGCCTGAGTACAGCCGTGACTGACTCGACCACAGATGTCTTTTTCGAAGCAGCATTTTGGTCGCAAGACTTTATGGCCGGGCGTGCCCGGTCCTATGGAATGCATACAGACGCCAGTCTGCGGTTTGAACGTGGTGTCGATCCGGCCGGGCAGGCGAGAGCGGTAGAGCGAGCGACGCAATTGTTGCTCGATATTGCAGGCGGCGATGCTGGGCCGCTTAGCGATGTGTCTGTCGACGAACATCTGCCGAAAAACCCGCCTATCGAATTGCGCCGCGATCGCCTGTCGCGTTTGCTCGGTGTGACAATTGACGACGATGAAATCCGGAGAATTCTCTCGAGTTTGTCGATGCGGGTTGTTGAT
This sequence comes from Gammaproteobacteria bacterium, assembly GCA_030426325.1. Taxonomy (GTDB): domain Bacteria; phylum Pseudomonadota; class Gammaproteobacteria; order Steroidobacterales; family Woeseiaceae; genus UBA1847. The sequence goes on from JAUHYO010000114.1 coordinate 8,915, forward strand.
ACCGATGACGGCTGGGACGTATTGGCGCCGTCTTACCGATTTGATATTTCGATCGAAGTTGACTTGATCGAGGAGATCGCTCGCATTCACGGATACGACTCGATACCCGAGTCCACTGCGTTTGCCCAGGCGCCACTCGAGACGGTAACGGAATCCGCAATCGATCTCGGACGAGTTGCCGACACGCTGGTTGCACGGGATTACCAGGAAGTCATCACCTACAGTTTTATTGATGAACGAGCGAATGAATTATTTACGGGTGCACAGTCCGAGCTCAAGTTAAGCAATCCGATTTCATCAGAAATGTCCGTCATGCGTGCGTCATTGTGGCCGGGCATGGTTGCGGCCGCGGCGGCAAACAAAGCACGGCAGCAGG
>JAUHYO010000430.1 GCA_030426325.1 Gammaproteobacteria bacterium
GATCGCCGAGATCAGCGCTTCGAGCCGGAGCTGCTGTTCGGCGGCCCGGTTGGCGGCCTGGATCGGGCGCAGGATCACGGTCGCGCCGGTCACCGCAAGCGCGCAGACCGCCGAGACCAGGAAGGCCGTGAACAGCGAAATAGGAATTGCCAGCGCAACGACCGTGGTTGCACGCAGGCGACGCATAAACCACCAAAGAATGAAAACGGCGAGTCCGATACCGAGCAGGAGATTTGTCCTGAGCATCGCGATTGAATCTTCGATGTAGACCGACTCATCGTAGACTTGCTCAATGTGCAGACCTTCGCGTTTAAGTGGCCCTTCCTCAAGCTCGGCAACAGCCTCTTTGAGCTGTTGCATCACTTCAAGAACATTGACGCCCTTTTCAACCTGGGCATTGAATGCGATTGAATCGCGGCCGTTCTGCAGCATGAAACCGCTGCTGTCGCGCATAACGACATCCACGGTGGCTATGTCCCGAAGTCGAACCGGGTTGCCTCCGCGCCACGCCAGCACCATGTCACCGAAGTCTGGCAGGTCGTACTGTCCTGCATAGCGCAAAGTGTATTGGCGCCGGCCTACCTCACTGAATCCGCCCGACGTATCGGTATGATTGCCGGTGAGCGCGGCCAGGCTCGGAATTTCGATTCCAAGGGCGGCGGCTTCGTACGGATCGAAGGTGATTCGCACCTCGTTGTCACGACCGCCGTAGGCATTCGAATTAGAAATGCCAGGCACACGTTCAATGCGCGCCAAAATGACCTCGCGCATGAAGTCGCTGTAGCTTGCCATTGGGCGCGTGTTGCTGCTGTCCTCGTGCGTTAACGAGAACCATGCAATGGCCGAACCGAAACTGTCCTGCCCCGCAAAAATTCGCGGTTCGGTCACGTCGGCGGGATAGCGCGACACCTGGTTAAGTCGGTTGATGACTTCAAGGAGCGACCGTTCAAGGTCGGTGTCGACAGCGAACATCAGGTTGATACTGCCGCTGCCTCGCGTCGCTGATGACTCCATTTTTTCGAGACCGGGCAGACCGCGCAGCATGTCTTCCTGCGGCTCAATAATTTCAGACTCGATTTCTTCAGGCGCAGCCGTTCGCCAACCGGTTGTGATTTGTATAAACGAACGCTGCACATCAGGAATCATCTGAATGGGCAACTTCATCAGACCAATCGTACCCATCAAGAGCAACATCAGAACTGCCGCAATGACAGCAACAGGATTCGACATCGAAATCTTGGTAAGGCCCACCTGATTCCCCCTTCGCCCCCACACGCCAGAGTGCCGCTACTTCTGACTACTGCGTCGCTCTCGGGTTCGATAAAAATTGGTCGGGGCGAGAGGATTCGAACCTCCGACCCCCACAACCCCATTGTGGTGCGCTACCAGGCTGCGCTACGCCCCGACCGTGTGCAGGGACCCTGAGTTGGACTCGCTCCTGCAGGGGCGCAATGATACGTGCCGAGAGTGGTCTTGGAAAGCGAGAATTTAGCGTCGCAGGATCTTAAGAACTTGTTCAAGTTCCATTCGTATCTGCTTGATAATCTGTTGGCTTTGCGTGACGTCCGATTTTGCATCGTCGCCCGTAAGACGTTGCCGAGCACCGCCGATCGTAAAGCCCTCGTCATAGAGGAGGCTTCGGATCTGACGAATAATCAGAACGTCCTGACGCTGATAATAACGACGGTTGCCGCGTCGCTTTACAGGTTTCAATTGTGGGAACTCTTGCTCCCAATACCGAAGTACGTGCGGCTTGACCGCACATAGATCGCTAACCTCACCTATCGTGAAATAGCGTTTACCCGGTATTGTAGGAAGTTCGTCGTTATTCCCCGGTTCCAGCATATGCTTCCACTCGGGCCTTTAGTTTTTGTCCTGGCCGGAAGGTCACCACGCGACGCGCGCTAATGGGTAT
>JAUHYO010000115.1 GCA_030426325.1 Gammaproteobacteria bacterium
CGGCGCCTGTCGCATCTCGACGCTCTCAAGCAGTACCCAGTAGAACGCGAGGAAAAACGGCATCTGGATCAGGATCGGTAAACAACCGGCGGCCGGGTTCACCTTCTCCCGCTTGTAGAGCTCCATCATCGCCTGGCTCAGCGCCTGCTTGTCGTCTTTGTAACGATCCTGAAGTGCTTTCATGCGCGGTTGCAGGTTGCGCATTTTCGCCATTGATCGCCCGCTGGATTCGGTCAGCTTGTAGAAGGCAAGCTTGATCAGGAGCGTCACAATAATAATGGCGACACCCCAGTTGTGGACGAAGTCGTGGACGACACTCAATAGCCAGAACAGGGGCTGGGAAATGATCGTCAACCAGCCGTAGTCGACGGTGAGCTTCAGGGTTTCGTCAATCTCCTCAAGCTGCGATTGCAACTTGGGGCCGATGAATACAGTCGTCGTAAAGGTCTTGGATGATCCGGGAGCGATGGACTCCGCCGGGCCAATCATGCTCGTCGTCGAACGGCCACCCTTGACCGAAACACTGTAGGTCCGCTCGGTGTCGCGTTGCGGGACCGCGGCACTCAGGAAGTGGTGTTCAATCGTCGCAATCCAGCCGTTCACCGCTTTTAGTGTGACGGTGCCGTCGTCGACCAGGTCGTCATGTGCGTACTTCTCGGATTTCTCGCCGTTGTAGACGACCGGCCCACTGAAAGAGTAGGAATCGACGTCGAACATCGAGCGCTCCTGCTCTTTTGAAACACGCTGGATTTGTGCGTAGCTGGCGCCGCGCCACAGTTCCGCGCTGCCGTTTTCGACAGTTTGTTCAACGCGAAGGGCGTATTCGCCTCGTTTGAAGCGGAAAGTTTTTGTAAGCCTGACCCCGTCCGGGCGAGTCCAGGTAAACGGCACCGTCAGCTCATCGGCATCGCCGAGGTCGTAACGGTCACTCGTGGTTTCAAAGGTCGCCAGATGATTCGGCTCGGCGCCGTCGCCGACGGATCGAAGGCCGGTCTGGATTAGCCCGAGCGTTGCCGGGTCGGTGCTCAGGAGTTCGACAAGTTCGTTGGGACGGTCTTTGGCGACCGGGTACTTGAATAAGGTGGCACCCTGGATCGTGCCGCCCCGGGTGCTGATTTCAAGCCGGTATACGTCGGTTGTAACGGTGACGGTTTTTACATCCGGTGCCGCATCAGGCCGTTCGGCGGCGGCCTCCTCGGCCAGTACTGGTGCATCGAGCTCGCCGGCGGCTGGCGCTGCCAGGGCTGGTAATTCGGTTTCTTCCGCCGGTGCCGACAGCGTTTCAGGCTGTCCGGGTTCGACTGCAACCGGTTTTGGGGCGAAGTCGCTCACCCATGTCTGGTAGGTAATCCAGGCCAGCACTCCGAACAGGCCCCAGATCATCAGTCGTTGATTGTCCATTCCCTAGCTTTCCTGGTTCTTTTTCTTGCGTTTCGCCTCGCGGCAACGTTGCCAGTGATGCTCGAGGCTGTCATTCATCGCGCCGCGATCAGCCAATGTGGCCGCAGGTTGATTGATCACCACGATATCGAGGCCGGCCAGCTGCACCTGGTGCTGTCGGAAGGACTCTCGAATCACTCTTTTAATTCGGTTCCGCGCCGTCGCCTTGCGACAGTGCTTTTTCGAGATGGCGAGGCCAAGTCTCGGCACCTCGTCCTGATTGTCTCGGGTCAGAACTGTAAAGTACTTGTCCCGGCTTCGCGTGGCTTTTTCGAACACGCGCGTGAAAGCCGCTGCATCAAGAAGCCGGTTTGCCTTTCGAAACCGAAGCTTGTCGCGGCTCGTCGATCCTGTTGTTGGGTTCGTCGTCGTGACGGTCGCGGTCGCGAGATGACGACCGAGTCTGAGCTACGGCGTCAGCTGCGCGCGGCCCTTGGCGCGGCGGCGTTTGAGTACGAGGCGCCCGGCTTTTGTCGCCATACGGGCACGAAAACCGTGCGTGCGTGCGCGCTTGATTTTGCTGGGCTGATACGTGCGTTTCATTGCTTTTACCTGGATCAATCGCCGGCAGAATAAGGCCGGTTTTTCAGAAGGCCGGCAAGGGTACTCAGAAGCCCTGATGGTGTCAATAGACGGATGTAAAGCTTGGAATTTCAGTATAAACTGCGCGGTCGTTCCACCGTCATTCTTAACATTCCAGCACAGCAGCCCGACCCGGGCTGTTCGGTCATATCTTGGGGAATTGCTTGTCCGCTGAATCATCGCTTTGGAATCATTGCCTCCGCGTGTTGCAGGCGGAGCTTCCCGAGCAGCAGTTCAACACCTGGATCCGGCCACTTCAGGCCGAGGATGAGGGCAACGCTTTACGCTTGCTTGCGCCGAACCGCTTTGTCATTGACTGGCTTAAACAGCATCATTTGCAGCGGATTCTTGAGCTGGTTGAAGAACACGGCAGCGGGATTGAGCTGCGTTTTGAGGTTGGCTCGCGAAGCGGCCCCCTGGCGGCCCCATCCGGTTCACGCGATGCGCGACCGCGGCCGGCGGCAATTCGATCCAGCGGCGAGGAGCCGATCGCGTCCCGGCTGAACCCGAGTTTTACATTCGAGAGCTTTGTCGAGGGCAAGAGCAACCAGCTTGCTCGCGCGGCTGCGTCGCAGGTCGGTGAGAATCCCGGCGTTTCGTACAACCCCTTGTTTATCTACGGCGGTGTCGGCCTGGGCAAGACCCACCTGATGCACGCGGTGGGCAATGCAATCGTGAAAGCCAAGCCGGATGCGCGGGTCAGCTATATTCACTCGGAGCGGTTTGTCGGTGACATGGTGAAGGGTCTTCAGCACAACACGATAGCCGAGTTCAAGCGCTCGTATCGTTCGCTGGATGCATTGTTGATCGACGATATCCAGTTTTTTGCCGGCAAAGAGCGCTCCCAGGAAGAGTTTTTCCACACGTTTAATGCGTTACTTGAGGGCCAGCGGCAGATCATCCTGACCTGCGATCGCTATCCGAAAGAGGTAGCCGGGCTCGAGGAGCGCCTGAAGTCGCGGTTCGGATGGGGTTTGACGGTGGCGATCGAGCCGCCTGAACTTGAGACCTCGGTAGCGATCCTGATGAGCAAGGCCGAAGCGGACGGTGTCGACCTTCCGGAGGAAGTTGCGTTCTTCATCGCCAAGCGGATTCGTTCGAATGTTCGAGAGCTCGAAGGGGCGTTACGGCGGGTTATTGCGACCTACCGGTTTACCGGTCGCCCGATTGACCTGGAGTTTGCCAAGGAGGCGCTGCGGGATCTGCTTGCCTTGCAGGATCGCCTGGTCTCAATCGAAAACATTCAGAAAACCGTTGCGGAGTACTTTAAGATTCGCGTCGGCGACCTGTTGTCAAAAAAGCGCAGCCGCTCGATCGCTCGCCCGCGGCAATTCGGGATGGCGCTGGCGAAAGAACTGACGAATCACAGCCTGCCGGAGATTGGTGATGCGTTTGGAGGTCGGGATCATACGACAGTGCTGCACGGTTGCCGCCGGATCGAGGCACTTCGGGAAACAGAGAAGCGCGTGGACGACGATTATTTGAACCTGTTAAGAACATTGACAGGATGATGTGGATAAGTCGTGGATAATGGCACTTGAATTTTTTATCCACAGCTCGTACACAGGGGGTTTGCAGTTGATAAGCCTTTTGTTAGCTGCAATTTTATCGATTAACTGATTGATTTATATGGCTTTATTGTTTTTATCCACAGGCATTTGCTCGCTTAATAATTACAATAAATTATCAATATCCAACTTTTATTAACAGGTGGAAGCTATGAAGTTTACCGCAGCCCGGGAAGCGCTGTTAAAACCATTGCAGGCCGTAATTGGTGTTGTTGAGCGACGGCAAACCATGCCGATTCTGTCGAATGTTCTGATTATCGCCAGGGATGGTTTGTTGTCAGTAACAGCAACCGACCTCGAGGTTGAGCTGGTTGCAGAGACAGAAATCGAAGCTGAGTCGGATGGTGAGATCACGGTATCCGGGCGCAAGCTCCTGGACATTTGCCGTGCGCTTCCGGAAGGCACCGAAGTGAAGGTGAGCCTGAGTGGTGAAAAGCTGTCGGTTCGAGCGGGTCGCAGCAAGTTCAACCTGGTGACATTGCCGGCCGCTGAATTCCCGGTTGTTGATGATATCAAAGCGGGTCAGACGATTACCGTGAGCCAGGCGTCTCTTGGGCGATTGATCGAAAAAACGCATTTCTCGATGGCACAGCAGGATGTGCGCTATTACCTGAACGGTATGTTGCTGGAAACAGCGGGCAAGCATCTTCGCGCTGTGGCGACGGATGGTCATCGTTTGGCGCTGTGTCAGGCGGAATTGCCGGGCGGGAAACTGGATGATCAGCAGGTGATTGTGCCGCGCAAGGGCGTGCTGGAGCTTCAGCGGCTGATGGATGGTGAGGGCGACCTGAATATTGAGCTGGGCTCCAATCATATTCGGATCCAGCTGGAGGGAATTCGTTTCACGTCCAAACTCATCGATGGGCGCTTTCCGGAGTACGACCGGGTCATTCCGAAGGAATCATCGAACGAGCTCAAAGCGGATCGGGCGGAGTTCAAGGGTGCTCTGCAGCGAACGGCAATTCTGTCGAACGAGAAGTACCGGGGTATTCGTTTGGTGATTCGGGACAGTGGCGTCGTTTTGCAGGCGCATAACCCGGAGCAGGAGGAAGCCGAGGAAGAATTGGCCGTGGAGTACAACGGCGAGGATATTGAAATCGGCTTCAACGTTAATTACCTGCTGGATGCGCTGGGCGCGGTGGAAGGTGATGATGTGACGTTATCGGTTCAGGACAGCAATTCGAGCTGCCTGATTCGGCAGCCTGGCAATGATGACTGCACGTTTGTTGTTATGCCGATGCGTTTATAGGAGCGAGCAACAACGATGTTGCGCCTTTTTCGGGCTACCAATTTTCGCTGCCTGGAAAGCGCGGAGCTCGAGTTTGGAAAGCGGTTCAATTTGATCCACGGTGCCAACGCCTCCGGGAAGACGAGTCTTCTGGAGGCGTTGGCGTATCTGGGTAGAGGAAAATCCTTTCGTGGGGCCACGACGGCAAACCTGACACGGCACGGAGCGACGGAGTTCCTGTTGTTCGGGGAGGTGGAGCAAGACGGCAGGCGACAGGGTATGGGGGTCCGAAACGGTCGCGAGGGACTTGAGGTTCGCGTCGGCGGGGAGGCGGCAGCCAGTGCGGCGGCGCTCGCCGAGGCTTTGCCACTCCAGGTGATTGATCCGGAGGTCCATAACCTGGTGGCCGGCGGGCCGGAGCTGCGGCGGCGGTTTCTCGACTGGATAGCGTTCCACGTGGAACATGAACACCTGGCGATCTGGCGGCGCTTTCGTCGTGCCCTAAAGCAGCGGAATGCTGCATTAAAGTCCAGGGCCTCGGAATCAACCATTCGCAGCTGGAACCACGAGTTCCTGGAGCTCGCGGCCGACCTGGATGGCTCCCGCCGAAGAGTGCTGGAGCTGAGCCTCGACAGCTTGCTGGCGCACGGTTCGTTGCTGCTCGAAACGGAGTTGAGCTTCGAGTACCGTCCGGGCTGGTCGCAAGATAGGAATCTGTCGGACGCGCTGGAGGCCGGGTTGGAGCGGGACCTGGCCCTGGGCGCAACGCAGGCCGGCCCACACCGCGCGGACATCAAGATCAGCTATGACGAGCGCCAGGCGAGAAAGCTGGTGTCCCGCGGTCAGCAGAAGTTGCTTGCGAGCGCAATGATCCTGGCGGCTACTCAAACGGCACAAGCCGCTGTCAAGCGCCCCTTGCTGTTGTTGCTGGATGACCCAGCGGCCGAGCTCGACCGGCTCTCGATTGGTCGCCTGATGGCCGCCGTCGCGGATCTGGATTGCCAGGTCGTCGCCACCAGCCTCGATCCCGACGCCCTGAATTTCCCCGAAGCACCGACCGTGTTCCACGTGGAACATGGCGAGATCACACGCCTTAGTCAATAATTTTCCATAAGGGAAATAAAGGCCCCGGGACAGGCCCAAAATACCTTAATAAATAAGTATTTGAGGCTACTTCAAAGTCCGCGTTTTGCTACAATGGTTCGCTTGGATTTTGAGGACACTGAATGACCGATTCAAAAGAGTATACTTCCAGTAATATCAAGGTCTTAAAGGGCCTTGAGGCTGTCCGTAAACGGCCGGGAATGTACATCGGCGACACCGACGACGGCACCGGCCTGCACCACATGGTATTCGAGGTCGTCGACAACTCCATCGACGAAGCCCTGGCAGGCCACTGCGACACGATTACCGTCACCATCCATGCCGATGAATCGGTCACCGTGACGGATGACGGTCGCGGTATTCCCGTCGACCTGCACCCTGAAGAGGGACGCTCAGCCGCCGAAGTCATCATGACGGTGCTGCACGCTGGCGGTAAATTCGATGACAACTCCTACAAGGTCAGTGGTGGCCTGCACGGCGTTGGTGTTTCGGTGGTAAATGCATTGTCCGAACAGCTGACCTTGACGGTGCGTCGTGACGGCAAGGTGCACCAGCAGGAATACGTGCACGGTGAACCGACGGCGCCCCTGGCTATCGTCGGCGATACGGATCGCACCGGTACGACCTTGCGTTTCAAGCCGAGCGCGGCAACGTTCTCCAACATCAAGTTCCACTACGAAATTCTTGCGCGACGTTTGCGCGAATTGTCGTTCCTGAATTCCGGTGTGCGCATTCACCTGATCGATGAGCGCGATGAAGCCGAGGAAGTGTTCGAGTATGAAGGCGGTATCAAGGCGTTTGTCGATCACCTGAATCGCAACAAAACCGCAATTCATCCGACCGTCATTCATTTCACTGCGCAGAAAGACGATGTCGTCGTTGAAGCGGCGCTGCAATGGAACGATGGCTACCAGGAAAACATGTTCTGCTACACGAACAACATTCCACAACGCGACGGCGGCACGCACCTCGCAGGTTTTCGAACCGCGCTGACGCGAACCCTGAATGGCTACATCGAAAAAGAACTGAATTCCAAAAAAGACAAGTTCACACCCAGCGGCGATGACGCACGCGAGGGCCTTACCGCTGTGCTTTCGGTCAAAGTGCCGGATCCGAAGTTTTCATCGCAAACCAAGGACAAGCTGGTTTCCTCGGAGATCAAGGGCATCGTCGAGCAGGCAATGGCCGGGCGTGTCGAAGAGTTCTTGCTCGAGCATCCGCAGGAAGCGAAAGCGATTGCGTCCAAAATTATCGATGCAACGCGAGCACGTGAAGCCGCAAGAAAAGCGCGCGAAATGACGCGCTCTCGATATTGCCGGACTGCCCGGCAAACTGGCCGACTGCCAGGAAAAAGACCCGGCCTTGTCAGAGATTTTCCTGGTCGAGGGTGACTCCGCAGGCGGCTCGGCAAAACAGGGCCGCGACCGCCGAACCCAGGCGATATTGCCGTTGAAGGGTAAAATTCTGAACGTCGAAAAAGCGCGCTTCGACAAAATGTTGCAGTCAGCCGAAGTCGGCACGCTGATTACGGCCCTCGGTTGCGGCATTGGGCGCGACGATTTCGACCCGGACAAACTGCGTTATCACCGCATCATCATCATGACCGACGCCGACGTTGACGGCTCGCATATTCGAACCTTGTTGCTGACGTTTTTCTACCGGCAAATGCGCGAACTGATCGAACGCGGTCATGTGTATATCGCGCAACCGCCGCTTTATAAAATCAAGCGCGGCAAACAAGAGGTTTACGTCAAGGACGATGCAGAGTTAAACGCCTACCTTTTGAATTCCGCAATGGACAATGCTGCGCTGCACGTCAACAGTGAGGCGCCACCCTTATCCGGCATCGCGCTGGAAACCCTTGCGAAGGAATATATTGCCGTTGAGGCAATCGTCGCTCGACTCGCACCGCGCTACGATGAAATCGTGCTGCGCGCAATCAGCAAGCTTCCCGAGTTGTCGGCCGGAGACCTCGAAAATCTCGATGCCCTCGATGCCTGGGCGCAAAAACTTTCCGCGTCCCTGCCGAAGACAACCGGGGATCGCGCCGACGACAACAACATCGGCAGCTACACCGCCGTACTTGACCGCGGCGACGAAGACGGCGAGTCCGTTCGCATTGCGATTACGCGTGTGCAGCACGGAATCGGAGCAACCCGCTACATTCCCCGCGAGTTCTTTGGTACAAATGAATATCGACACATCATGGCACTCGCCGCAAAGATCAACGACCTGTTGTCAACCGACTCAACGATCCGTCGCGGTGAGCGTGAGGCGGCGGTGACCAACTTCGCCAGCGCTGTCGAGTGGCTGATGTCGGAGGCCCGGCGCGGCCAGTCAATACAGCGTTACAAGGGTTTGGGTGAGATGAACCCGGATCAGCTGTGGGACACCACCGTCAACCCCGAGACCCGCCGGCTGATGCAGGTCAAGATTGACGATGCGGTGAAAGCTGACGAGATATTCACGACCTTGATGGGCGATCAGGTGGAGCCGAGGCGGGAGTTTATCGAGAAGAATGCTCTGACGGTCGAAAACCTCGACGTTTAGACAATCTTTTTGCAACTAATTCCGGCCCAAGCGCATCGAATAGAGATTGAGGGCACGGCGCCAGCCTGCCAAGACGACGTATCTTAAGAGGACTTGTTGTGATCAATAAAATGATTGGCGCCGCCGCGCTGTTGTTTCTCGCTGCCTGTGGCCAGCAGGCCGCCGAGACGCCCGAAAAGGAACTGATCTCCGGCATCGATGTTGCCGGCATGGACCTGAGTGTGCGCCCTGGCGACGACTTTTTTGCCTACGTGAACGGTAAGTGGGCGGCAGAAACCGAGATGCCGGCAGACCGTTCCCGCTACGGTACTTTCGACATCCTGCGCGACGACTCTCAGGAAAAGGTCAAGGCCATTGTCGAGGCCTCCGCATCCGGCGATTTTGCCAAAGGCACGGATGAACAAAAAGTCGGCGACCTCTACCGGTCTTTCATGGACACAGAGACTCGTGATGCCAGGGGAATAGAGCCGCTGATGCCTGAGCTGGAGCGCATTCGCGGCATCAAGGATTACGACGACCTTGCGGTTTACTTCGCCGAGACCGGCAAGCGCAACCTCGACGCACCCTTCGGCATGGGGCAGGTCGCCGATTTCAAGGACCCGAAGCATTACATGATTTACGTCGCGCAAAGCGGGCTCGGCTTGCCGGACCGTGAGTACTACCTCAAGACCGACGAGAAATCCGTGACATTGCGAGACGACTACGTCGCTCACATTGAGCGCATGTACGAAC
>JAUHYO010000431.1 GCA_030426325.1 Gammaproteobacteria bacterium
ACGACGCAATTACCCGTTTTCGCAGCCACTACCGCGAGCGTTTCGAAGGGCAACCCGCCAAGTCGCGGGTTTACAGGGACGTATCTGACGGCATAGCGCACGGTGGCATCGAGTACTACCTGCCATTGTTTTTCGACTCAACGTCATCCTTGCTCGAGTACCTCCCGGGCAATTGCGTCGTGATGAAGCCCGACGCACTCGACTCGCTGCTGGAGCAATTCGTTGCCGACACAACGGAGCGGTTTGCCATGTGCAGCCTGGATCCCGAGCGGCCGATTCTGACAGCAGACGAAACCTTTCTTACCCCAGAACAGGTGACCAGGCTGTTGTCCGGATTCTCCCGAATCCGATACTCCGCACAAAGCATGGCCGGAAATGCCATCAATCACGACACGCGTCTGCCGCCCGCGATGAAAATCGAATCGCGCTTCGAAGACGCGGCAGGTGCCTTGCTTGCATTTTTGAAAGACTTCGATGGGCGCGTCCTGTTCAGCACCGATTCGCCGGGGCGTCGCGAACAGTTGGTCGATCTGTTGTCCGGCCGATCGCTGGACCTTGCCCGGGTGCGAGGGTGGCAGGATTTTCGAAACGATGAACATCGCATCGGCGTGAGCATTGCACCGCTCGACAATGGCGTACTGCTACCTGGAGCCCGGCTCGCCATCGTCAGCGAACAACAGCTGTTCGGTGAACGTACCAAGGCACGTAGCCGAAAGCGCCGCAACGATCGCGACCCCGAAACAATTATCCGGCAGCTGAACGACCTGGAGGCAGGCTCACCGGTGGTGCATGCCGAGCACGGTGTCGGGCGCTATCTCGGACTGATCACATTGGAAGTCGGCGGTATCATTGCTGAATTCCTTCACCTTGAATACGCCGACGGCGACAAGCTGTATGTTCCGGTTCATGCACTTGACCTGATTTCGCGTTATACCGGTGCATCGCCTGATCATGCGCCATTGCACCGCCTGGGCAGTGACCAGTGGGACAAAGCCCGAAAGCGCGCTATCAAAAAGATCCGGGACGTCGCGGCGGAACTGCTTGACATCTACGCCAGGCGGGCGGCAAGACCGGGGCACCGCTTTCGCTGGTCGGAGCGAGACTACCGCTCGTTTGAGTCGGGCTTTCCGTTTGAGCTTACCGATGACCAGGCTCACACGATTGATGACGTTCTCAAGGACCTGGAGTCCGACCAGCCGATGGACCGCGTTGTCTGTGGCGACGTTGGCTTCGGAAAAACCGAGGTCGCCCTGCGTGCAAGCTTTGCTGCGGTGCACGGGGGCAAACAGGTTGCCGTGCTCGTACCGACTACCCTTCTTGCCCAGCAACACGGCCAGACTTTTCGTGATCGATTCGCTGACTGGCCGGTGCGCGTCGAAGTGCTGTCACGATTCCAGAGCGCTGCCGAGGTCAAGGACATCGTCAATGGACTGCAGTCAGGGAAAGTCGATATCGTTATCGGCACTCACCGCTTGCTGGCCCACACAAAAGACTTCAACGACGTCGGGCTGGTCATCATCGACGAGGAACATCGCTTCGGCGTTCGGCACAAGGAGGCCATCAAGTCTTTGCGCAGCGAAATCGATGTCCTGACCATGACTGCCACCCCGATCCCGAGAACGCTCAACATGGCACTGGGTGGCATTCGCGAAATGTCGCTCATCACAACGCCACCCGAGGAACGACTGGCGGTAAAGACGTTTGTTTCAGAGTGGAACGATGTCGTTATTCGTGAAGCCTGCCTGCGCGAAATCAAGCGCGGCGGACAGGTGTTCTTTATTCACAATCGAGTTGAGGACATCGCTCGAATTGAGCAGCAGTTGCAAAAATTAGTGCCGGAAGCGTCGATCCGAATTGGACACGGCCAGATGCGGGAACGTGATCTCGAGCAGGTCATGC
>JAUHYO010000116.1 GCA_030426325.1 Gammaproteobacteria bacterium
CGTCGACACCGACGGCGATGGTATTGCCGACATCGACGACCCTTGTCCGCAGCGCCGCCCGGGTGATGCAAACGGCGACGGCGTGCAGCATTTTGGTGACGATGAGTTCGTTGAGATCGTCAACAATACCGGTTCGGACGTCGATATTTCGGGCTGGACACTGGGCGATGCTGTTGGCGTGCGTCATACATTCCCGGCGGGCTCGGTAGTGTTTGATGGCTGCGCGGTGGTTGTCTTCGGTGGCGGAGCGCCGTCAGGCGCCTTTGGCAACAGCCTGGTACAGGTTGCCTCAAGCGGCGCAATCGGCCTGAACAATGGTGGCGACAGTGTCATTTTGAACGATGGCAGCAAGGACATCGTTGCGGCCGTTTACGGTGGTGAGGGTGGCGACAATCAGTCTGTCACGCTGGACCCGGACGTTGATGGCGCACCGCCATATACAAAGCACAGCCTTGCAACAAATTCGCTTGGAAGTCTGTTCTCGCCGGGAACGGCGGTTGATGGCGCGCAATTTACGGGTTGCCCGGTCGATATTTCGGTATCGGATATTCAAGGCCCCGGCTTGGTCAGCCCGGTCGAGGGCCGGCGCGTGAATACCACAGGCGTCGTTACGGCACTAACCGATGATGGTTTCTTCATGCAGGTTGCCGATGACGGCGACCCGAATACGTCGAACGGAATATTCGTTTTTACCGGTGGTACGCCGAACGTTGCCGTCGGTGATGAAGTCGACGTGTCGGGCCGGGTTGAGGAATTTTTCGGCTTGACCGAAATCACCGGTTCGCCCGCAGTGACGGTGACCGGCACTGGCAGCTTGCCTGCGCCCATTGTATTCGATGCAACCCGACCGTCTCCCGATCCTTTGGCGCCAAGTTGTGCCATCGAGTACGAATGTTACGAAGGCATGCTGATTGAAATTCCGGCGGGCATTGTTGCCGCGTCAAATCAGGAGTTTGGATCGGATCCGCTGGCGGAAGTGCATGTCACAGCTGGCCCCGTGCGCCCGTTCCGCGAGCCCGGTGTTGAAACCCCGGGCTTGCCTTCGATGCCTTCTATTCCTGTCTGGGACGGCAATCCGGAGGTGTTTGAACTGGATCCGGACAAGCTCGGTCTGCCAAACATCAATATACCGGCTGGCTCAACATTCAGCGCGGTAGGCATACTTGGTTTCGAGTTCAATCATTACGAACTCTGGCCGACGCAGCTCGACGTCAATCCGGCTACGCTGCCTGTCGCTGTTCGTCCGAAACAGAGTGACGAGGGTACCGTCGGCTCGTTCAACCTGTTCCGACTTTTCGATTCCGTCGCTGACGGAACCGGCGACGCGGTGCTGCCGCCGGAAGAATATGCGCTGCGAACAGCCAAGATTGCCGCTTATATCGTCGACCAGATGAGATCGCCGGATATTCTTGCGGTGCAGGAAGTTGAGAAACTTGCTGTGCTACAGGAACTGTCGGCAGCCATCAACGCGCTGGACAGCACTGTCAATTATTCTGCGTACCTGGTCGAAGGCAACGATGTTGGCTCAATTGATGTTGGCTTTCTTGTCCGAAGCAATGTCGAGGTATTTGATGTCACGCAACTCGGTGCTGACGAATTACTAAGTGTCGATGGCTCATTGCTGCATGATCGACCGCCATTGTTACTCGAAGGCGCGATGGACGGACAGTTCCCGATTTCGGTCATGGTCCTGCACATGCGATCACTGGGCGGAATCGAAGAAACTCGCACGCAGCAAAAGCGCTACGAACAGGCGCAGTCGGTCGCGCAAAAAGTGCAGGATATTCAGACGGCCAATCCCGATGTCAACCTGGTTGTACTGGGCGACTTCAACGCTTTTGAATTTACCGATGGCTACGTCGATCTTGCCGGTATCGTAAAAGGTGATTTCAATCCGGACGAAAGCCTGGTGTGCTCATTGAACGGGAATACCTGTGAAGACCTTGTGTCGCCCGACCTGACCGATGAGGTCTTGAATATTCACCCGGCCGAACGCTATTCCTTCATTTTTCGCGATAGCTTCAATGCCGCCGGGTCGCGCGGTGATGCTCAGATTCTCGACCACGCAATGACCAGCCAGGCGTTGAGCCCGCTGGTTACCGGGCTTGAATTTGCGCGCGGAAACGCGGACGCGGCCGAGGTGTTGGTTGAAGACGACGGGACACTGGACGAATTGTCTTTGCGAGCGTCGGATCACGATGGGCTGGTGCTATTTCTGTTCCGCGATGAGGATCGTGATGGCGTCGGTGATGACACAGATCTTTGTCCTGCGACGGTCCTGCCTGAATCGGTGCCAACGGTTCGACTGCTGCCGCATCATTACGCGGATACCGACGGCGATGGCATCTTCAATACACCGCCGCGTCGTTTCTGGAATTGGCACGAGCCCTGGACACCGACGATAAAGGACACCGGCGGTTGTTCGTGTGAGCAAATCATCGATGAACTGCATCTCGGCAAGGGTCATCGAAAGTACGGCTGCAGCCCGGGTGTCATGGTCAAGTGGCTCTGGCAGGTCAAGCACCCGCATTAGCATTGACTGTGCGGAGCCGGGCCTGGTTACAGGCTCGGTTCCGCAGGTATTGGCACTTTCGCGCGACTCTCACGCCAGACGATAAGAATGTTCGACAAGATGACAATCACGGCGCCGATCATCACGGCGGGCAGAGGCCACTCATTCCAGATCATCCAGCCGAAGAACGTCGCCCAGACGATGCTGGTGTAATTGAATACTGTGACAATGGCGGCAGGCGCATTTCGATAAGCCATCGACAGGAGCCATTGTGCCGCCGCACCCGATAAACCGACTCCCAGTAGCAGCGGCAATTCTTCGATAGTTGGTTTGACCGCCACGAACGGCATGGCCAGACCGGTCACGGCCGTACCGATAAAAAAGAAGTAGAAACTGATTGTCGCCGGCCGCTCGAATCGCCCCAGGTACCGGAGGATGATTTGCAAGACGGCGTGCATCAGCGCGGCAAACAGTGCCGTAGCGATGCCGAGCACGTAAACATCACCGGTCGGACGCGTCATGACCAGCACACCGACGAATCCGGCTGCGATCGCTGACCAGCGCCAGGGCCCAACGGTTTCTTTCAGAATAATGACGCTCAGAACGGGAATAAAAAGCGACGCGGTGAACAGCAATGCGGTGGTATCTGCCAACGGCATCAGGGAATAGGCGGCAAATGTTGCCACGAGACTAACGGTCCCGCCGACAGCGCGAATGGCGACCCAGGCGGGCTTGGTGCGCAAGGTCAGAATCTCGCGATGCCCCATGACAAAAATGATTATCAGAAACGGGACACAGCCGACCAGGTTTCTGTAGAAGGCAATTTCGATGACCGAGTGGGTTTCGCTCAATAGTTTGGCGAACATCACCATCAGCGAGAACATGAAGTAAGCGCCAACAGCGGTTGCCATGCCGAGAATGACATGCTCCTGATGAGCTTGCGGTTTTTTTTCCGGCGGCATGAAGCGGTCGAATTGCGACAAACGCCGCAGGATAGGCGATTTCTACAAAGAGTAACAGCGCGACCGGCATGTGCCGGTCGCAACTGTCAATTACGACTCTACGAGCTTACTTAAAGAACCAGCGTCCGCCGACAGTTACTACGTCGGTGTCACCGGCAAACTCAAGGCTGACTCCAGCGGCAAACTGCCGGGAGAAATAGTAATCACCTGCGAGTTCAAGGTAAGAATCGCTATCGCCTATCGTTACGTGATGCACATTACCGCGAATCTCGAATTCCGGTGTCAGCATGCCGCGAACACCAGCCGAGAATGCAAGGCCGTCGTCATCGGCGCTGCCAAATGACGAATCGAAATCCGCATTCGCATAACGCAGGGTGCTGACGAGATCGAAGTCCTCTGAGTAGTGCCAGACATAGCCGGCACCAATCTCAAACAACGTTGCATCGATGTTGTTGTTGAAATCCAGGGACGTCATGCCGCCGACGATCAGCCAGTTGTTACCCAGGTCGTAGGAACCGTTGAAACGAAAACCGTCACCGCCGTTTGTATCGACGTCGACAAAACGCAGTTCCAGGTAGTCATAGCTAAGGTCAGGTTTGGGTTGGCCGGAATACTGGGCCGCTGCGGTTCCGCTTGAAAGCAGGGCCGCCAATAAAATCAGGTACTTCATTTAACACCTCAATATGTCTGTTAGATCCGCCAATGGGGCGGGCCGTCAAGAATCGGCGGCGATGGTAGGCCGCGTGTTTCCTGCTGTCCAATCGCTTTGGTCAAAAGTGAGGCTGACAGGAGAAAAGAGATGTAAATCGCTGTTTATAATAAAGTTGTCTTTTCGAGCAACCTGTCTCCTTTTGGCGTCAGTCGGATGTTTTCGCTGTTGGAACGCGCGAATCAGGGCGTCCGGCGACTCAGCGGTAGAAGACGTGATTACCGATCGTTGCCGTTTTTGTCCGGCTGACTCGCCACGGCGTCTCGATGCCGGAGCTGTGAAAATACAACGCGCCGTCAGTCGGGTCGTCGGGCGGATCCGTCAGCAAGGTCGCCGCAACGTTTTGCGCCCTGGACCAGCTTGCCTCGTCGCGAGGCGTGTCGCTCTTGCCATCACACCACCAGGAGAACTGGCAAGGGGGTTGTTCTCCGCCCTGGTAAACGACATCACAAGGCGTATCCGGGAAGTCGGGGTTTGCCACGCGATTCAATATTGCCCACCCGACGGCAATCAGGCCATCGTCACTTTCTCCGCGAGCTTCCCAATACAATGCCAGCGCGAGACAGCGCTGCTGTTCTTCCGCGTTATCGGCGTGCGAATCTTCCACGCAAAGCAATGCAATCTGAACGAGCAGAATGGCCAGCACGACTGGATGCGATTTCAATCTCGCGAACACGTTATGATAGGCGCCAATCTCACAAAGGGCCTCTATTATGGCATCTTCAAACAACGACAGCCTCGCCGTTCTCATTGATGCGGACAATGCGCAGGCGTCGATCATCCATGAACTGCTCGCGGAAGTATCGCGTTACGGTACAGCCAGCGTTAAGCGTGCCTACGGCGACTGGACGACAACGAGCCTGAAGCAATGGAAAAACGTGTTGCACGAAATGGCGATTCAACCGATACAACAGTTCAGCTATACAACGGGCAAGAATTCAACGGATTCGGCGCTGATTATCGATGCGATGGACCTGTTGCATGCCGGAGGCCTCAACGGTGTCTGCCTGGTTTCCTCGGACAGCGACTTCACGCGCCTTGCAACCCGGCTTCGTGAAAGCGGCCTGGTTGTTTACGGTTTCGGCGAGCGGAAGACGCCGAAACCGTTTGTTGCCGCCTGCGACAAATTCATCTACTCCGACATTCTCAAGCCGTCAAAGTCGAGCGACAAGAAATCGAAACCGGCCGCCGAGCCGCTGAAGCCGATGATCAGCAAAGCAATCGATGCGGCCGCACAGGATGACGGGTGGGCGCAGTTGTCCGTGGTCGGAAAATTCCTCGTGAAGAACAGCCCGTCATTTGATCCGCGCAACTACGGTTGCCAGAAGCTTGGTGAGCTGGTGCGTAAACAGAATTACCTGAAGATCCGGGAAGTGCCGATTTCCTCAGGCTCCGGCGCCGTACAGATATTCATTCGACTGAAGTAAGGGTTTGCAATGCCGTCGATGGTCGAGAAGTCCGTCAGTTGCCCGTACTGTGGCGAGTCGATTGGCGTGTTGATCGACGACTCCCTGCCGGAGCAGAGCTACGTCGAGGACTGCCAGGTTTGCTGCCGGCCCATTGTGCTTGATGTCCGGGTCGACCTCGACGGCGACGTCGCAGTACAGGCGCGGAGTGAGAACGAATAAGCTTGCGGGACCTTGGCTGTTTCCCAATTCGATTCTAGCGAAGGTCCAGCCGGTGATTGCTGGCCCGATCGCGGCGTTTCAGCGAGCTGACCCCGGCATTTTTGGCGAGTCGCGGCCACTGGGCGACGGCATCAATGACCTCATCAATAATGTCTTCCGGTTTGGAAAGGCTGATCGATTTTCCAACGGTGAGCAGGTCATCTCGCGTCAGCTTGTCCCGCTTCCCGTTGATGCTCATTTGGTGTTGGCTGGTCCACTTTCCTGCCGGATTGTGTGCATACGTAAGGTCAAACGCCGGCGACAGTGTCCAGCGGCCGGATGAGTCCATCAGGAACGCAATGTTCTTGGTGTGGTCATCAAGATTCCGGGCTACAACATTGAACACCATGCGCCGGTACTGCTCGGCGGCTTCTTTTTTGTTCAGCCGCAGCTTGCGCATGACCGAGAACGCCTGCTCATAGCTGTAGAGCCCGGATTCGTTGAAGTCGAAATGGGCAATACCACACAACGACTGCATATGAATTTTTTGTCCGTCGACCCGATCGAAGCGCTTGGTTAAGAAATGGGCACGACCGTTCTCCTCGAGCAGCCGGCACTCCATCATGTTGATGCCGGCAAGTTTTGCCATTTCGTAGTAGGCGTATTCGATGCGGCCATACTCGGCGGGCTCACCCAGTTCCAGATCGGTAACGCCGTCGAACTTGAGAATCCAGTAGTCGTAGCCGGGCGGGACGGCAGCTTGGCCGGACAGTACCCGGCCCTGGTCGTTGAGGGCGATGATGGCTTTTGGTCGGGCGCCGCCAGCCGATGTGCCGACGCTCAGGATTTCCTGTATCGCCTCGGCATCTTCGATTTCCGATCCGCCAAGTTGCACGGCGAGGCCCTGGCGCTCATTGACAATTGCCTGCGCGAGGTCGACCAGTTCCGCTATTTCTATGGGGTGGGCCTTTTCCTTGCGTTTCATCACCGGCGGCGCGAATTCGAGCGCACCCATGGCGCGTGATGCGGTATAGCACAGCCGCTCGACCGGGCTAAAGCTGTCGGGATCGCGACCCTGTCGCGCCAGCCAGGCGTCGATGACGCTGCGGCCGTACTTGTCCGGCAAGGCGTCGGCCAGCAGGCCGGGCAGGCCGAGGAAGGTGCGGCGGGCGAGCTCGGGAAAGGCGAACAGCCCGTCGCCGGATCGGGCGTTGGACAGCGGCATGTGGATGGGCGAGATATCGAGTCCCGTTTTCACGAAGTCCGGGTCGAATTCAAAGACGGCGTAGCCACGGTCGTCCAGCCACGATACGGCACCGACCAGTTGTTGCCAGAGGCGTACCTCGGCGGTTTCGACGCGCGCTACCAATCGTCATCTCCCTCGGGATTGCCGCGCTTGCCGCTCGCTCGCTGGCGTTTGATGCCCTTGTTGCGGGCGAGTTGCAGCGGGCTGACGGTGATCTCGGGAATAAAATGCTGCAGCTGATCGAGTGCCCGGAGTTCCCGGAGTACGGCGATCAGTGTCGAGAGGGTGCCGCCGCCGGCTTCGATGCCCTTGATGGCGGTGACAGAGAGCCCGGTCGCTTCGGCCAAGGCTTTTTGGGTGATATTGCGCCGCAGGCGCAATGCTTTGAGCCGGGCGCCGATCTCGTTTTCGATGGCGGAATCGCTGAGTGAGTAGTAGTCCATAAGGGATTGAGATTAAGCTTTAAAAGTATCTTTTGGTTGATTAGAGCTTGATATTAAGCTGTTGTACGGGCTGTGGCAAGGGCTATTCTATTAATAGCTTAAAAATAAGCTATTAAGTACGAATAAGACCAATAATAGCTTAAAAATAAGCTCTAAAAATCTGAAGATATCGAGGCTCCGACGGAATTTCAGCCCCGATCCCGTTCAGCTTGCGTTTAGTGGGTATTCAGCACGCGTTAATTGCAGCGGCCGTAATCTGGCATTGAACAGGGACAGACTGATTGGGAGCACGAAATGGATATCGTATATGCCGCAGAGAAAACGAGTATCGCGTCCTTGCTTGGCGAATACGTCAACAGCCGTATCGACGAAAGCGAGATCCTCGTTACCGAAAACCCAAACGAAACCGGGAGCTTTCGTATCAACTGGCAGCTGGATCGCTTCCTGCTGTCGCCGGATGGCCAGATTGTCGCGGAGTCATTGTCATCGCCCGACCTTACGTGAGCGCAGGAGCTTTTGAGAGCTGTCGCACGGCATCGAGGCAGCGGCCCGCCTAGAATCAGGGCATGAACTCCAAAGTTCACCCGCTGGTCGTTGCGTTGGTCATGACGTTGGCCTTTGTCGCCATTGCCTTGTGGATGTGGGGCAAGGGTGAGGCATCGCTGGTTGGCGGACCCGCCGAGCTGCGCCTGGGACCGAACGGCCATCTCTACATACAGATCCAGAATCGACTGATCGAGCACGATGCCGATGGCGACTACGTCGAAACCCACAACCTCGCAGACCTTGGCGTAGAGAACTTTCTCGGCAACTACGCATTTTTCTCGAATGGCGACATCCTGTTGCGTCGTGGGCCCGACCCCAGGTCATTTCTCGATAACGTCCGCGCGTTCATGCGGGAGACGAGCAAGTCATCGATTCGGCCGCTGACGCCTGAGTCCGGGCTGTTTCGATGTGAGCTCAAAGCGGCTGTTTGCAGGAAGTTCGGCATCGCTGGCGTCGACTTCAAGGCAGCCCACGGCATGTTTATCGACTGGCAAACCGATGAGGTCTTCATCGCGGATACGTCCCGGCACCTGCTGCGCAAATATTCTGCCGGCGGTGAGCCACTCTCCAATCCGGTAAGCGGATTCAAGTTTCCCAATCAGCTCCTGATACACGACAAGCAGCTCTACGTTGCGGATACGAACAACCATCGAATTCGTGTTCTTGACCCTCGCACCGCAGCCTTCGGAACCGAAACGGGGAGCAAGTCTGTCAATCCCGGGATTGCGGTGCGAGAAGGGCAGCGCTGGCCGAGTCACTTTGCACGTGTTGGCGACGAGTGGTGGGTCAACAACATGCGCAGCGGAATGGACGCCGGCGGTATCTACGTTTTTGATGACGCCTGGCAATTCAATCGCAAAGCGGAACTCCCTGCCGACGCGGATCCGATATCACTCCTTCCGGTTGGTGGTGAAGTTCTTGTGAGCGACTGGAACAATGACCGTGTCCATCGCCTGAACTACGCTGGCGAACACTTAGGGTACTTCGCGTCGCCGGGGCTCCAGCGCGTTTTCGAAGAATCGCAAGTTGCGCGTGCGAATTTCGAAGTCCTGAGCTATTCCGGCGCGCTGCTGTTGGCGCTGGTAATCGGCGGATTGTTCGTTCGGGCGCTGGTCGTCAGTGTTTCGCCGGACACCAAAGAGCGGGAGAAGGGCGAACCAGGCGAG
>JAUHYO010000117.1 GCA_030426325.1 Gammaproteobacteria bacterium
CGGATGAAGCCGAAAACGCCGCAGTCCTGGAGTTGTTTCGCTTTTACTACGACCTGCGTCCCCGGGTTGAAACCCTTGAGCGCCTCCTCGCTGCGCCACTGGCCGCCCGGTTTCGCACCAAGGTGGAGGGCAAGCTGCGCGAACTGGAGCGCCGGCCGGGGGCTGACGATTCTTCTTGATCTTTCGCCGACTTGATATCAAAATGATATCAAATTGAAGTCGGCTGTAGAGCCGGAGAGAACAAGGAGAACGGCATGAATCGTGAAATCAAGCGGGCAGTCTCGTCCGGCTATCTAATGCTTATTGTCTTGCTCGCGGCGCAACTGGGCCTCGGCTATGTTCTGGTGACTGCGTTCCAGGCGCAGGCGAAGGCGACCTTTATCATTGCACTGCTGGCATCAATCCTGGTGCTGATCTGCTGGGGTGGATTCATGATGGTGCATCCGAACGAGGCGAAAGTGCTGCAATTGTTCGGCAAATACGTTGGGACGACGCGGGAACCCGGATTGCGGTGGGCCAACCCGTTTTACTCGAAAGTGGCGGTGTCCACACGGGTACGAAACTTTGAAAGTAGCAAGCTCAAAGTTAATGATGCCAATGGCAGCCCGATCGAAATTGCCGCCGTGGTTGTCTGGAAGGTTTTTGACACGGCGGAAGCGCTGTTCGAGGTGGATGACTACGCAGGGTTTGTCGAGATCCAGAGTGAATCGGCATTGCGAAACCTCGGCACAACATACCCGTATGAGCCGCACGACGGCGAAACCCTGTCGCTGCGCAGCAACCAGAACGAAATTGCCACGGCGCTCGTCTCAGAGATCCAGGACCGCCTGACGCAGGCGGGTGTTACGGTTATTGAGGCGCGTATCACCCACCTGGCCTATGCGCCGGAAATCGCGAACGCAATGTTGCGGCGCCAGCAGGCTTCCGCAATTATCGCCGCGCGCACGCAAATTGTTCAGGGGGCCGTCGGCATGGTTCAGCTGGCATTGAACGAACTGGACGAGCATGACGTAGTCGCACTGGATGAGGAGCGCAAAGCGGCAATGGTCAGCAACCTGCTTGTGGTGTTGTGCAGCGATGAGAGCGCACAGCCCGTCCTCAATACCGGCTCACTGTATACCTGAACCGGGATTTCCGATGGCAGCAAAAAAATCTTTTGCGTTGCGAATGGACGCCAGGACACTGGATGCCATGCAGCGCTGGGCAAAAGACGATCTGCGCAGCTTGAACGCGCAGATCGAATTCGTTTTGCGTGAAGCCTTGCGCCGGGCCGGTCGATTGGAGAGCGAGGATGATGACAATGGCAGCAAGCGCTGATCCCGGTGCTAGCATGACGCAATGAGAGCTTACCTGCCGTTCATACTGGTTGCCCTCGGGGTCTTTTCAGCAGGCTGCGTCGCCTACGTTGCATGGGAACTCACCAAGGAAGCCAGTCGGGAGCGCGACGACGATTCGTCCTGATCGTCGCGCTGTCCCTTTAGCGTCGCGAGCGACTGCTTGACCTTTCTCCGGACGGGCGGCTGCGACTTTCGCTTTTCTGCGCGCGTTGCGACTGTGCTCGCTGCGGTGCCGCCGGCTGTGATTGCTGCCGTGTCTCGGCGCGTTGCGTTGGCTGGCGCTGCGCCGGTGCAGGTGCGCGCGATCGACTGGGCGCTGCCTGTGCCCGCGGTTCACGGGGAGCCGTGCGAGTCGCCTGCCGCTGGGCGTGTCGCAACTGTGCGGCCGGCTGGCTGCGTTCCACCTCAGGTGAGCGAACCCTCGGCTCATTTTGCTCGCGTGTCAGGCCCGAACGCGCGGTACTCGGACGCGTCGTTTGAGTTCTCGCTGGCTGCTCTTGCAGACGAGCCTCGCGCTGGCGGAATGTAATCGCCGGCCGTTCGGTGTCGCGAGAGCGATTTGCCGTGTTTTGCCGTGCGGTGTTCTGTCTCTGATCGCCATTGGACCGGGCAGTACGTTGCCTGGTCGGACTTTCGCGCAAGTCTTCCCGCGTATTGGCTACCGATGGTCGCGGCGCATTGCGCTGCACTCGCTCGCGAAATGCAATTGGCTGCGTTTCCCGACTGCGGTTTACGGTCGGCGTATTGCCATTTCGGTCGCGGCGCGCATAGCCTTCACGTCGCACGTACTCGCGGCGTCGTTCATGCGCGCGCCAGCGGTCGCCGCGCGAGTGGTAATGGCTGTTGTCTCGGTAGCCGTGCGTGTAATAGGTGTTGTAAACCTGGATCGAGGGTCGGCGATACCAGTGGTTCCAGTAGCTACGGCCGTAGTAGGGGTGACCAAGGTAACTGTGATGCCAGGTATGCAGGCTGTGAGACGACCAGCCGATTGTAAACGCCGTCGTTACGCCCCAGAAGTAACCATGATCGAAATGATAGCCGGCGGCATAGGGGTAGTAGTAGACCGGCCGCGGACGCGGATAGTAATAATAGACCCGGCGCGGCTGATAGTAGACAACGGTTTCGGGCTCATAATAAGGGACGTAAATGACGTCCTCCTGGGCCGGCTTAATGTAAATCACACCATCGTCTTCGGATACCGTCTGGTATTCGTCGCTCTTCAGGTTGCCGGCTGCATAGGCGCGATCCCGAAATGACTCGACGGCAGCGACAACGTCGGTTTGCTGTGCAACCACAGCGTCACCGAGACGGGCGGTCCATTCGAGGTCTTCATTGAGGAGTTCGATGACTTCCGGGTAGTTGGTCAGCGCGACCACAGCATCATCCCAGTTGGAATCGGGTTCCAGGCTGGAATCATTTTCGTAGGCTTCGAGGAAGCGGGCAGCCTCGACAATCTGCAGAGGGTAGGCGGACGCCGGCAGGACTATCGCAAGCAAATCGTCCGGGTACAGGGCGATTGGGCCGACAAGCTCCTCGAGCTCGGCAGAGGACAGCAGCAAGGCGCCGGAATCGGACTCGTATTGACCGATCACGTTGCCATCGTCGTCCACAGGTACCTGCGCCAGCGAAATCGCCGGCATCAACAGGAAAATGGCTATCTTGAGTTGAGCTTTCATAAGGCCTCCGGGTCCCAAAATCGACGGACCTGTCTACATTGAGGCCAATACTAGCCGACGCTAGCTGAACCGACCCTTAACCGGCCGAATTCGGACTAGTCGTCCTGACCGCCATGCCAGGCCAGGAATTTCCAGCCCGAGTCAGTTCGTACCAGGACGTCGGTATAGCGGCCATTGCTGGTCTCAATCCCGCCGTCCTTGTCCTCGTAAGCGACGGTGTAGAGATAGTGTGCCACCGCGACGTCGCCACGCACGACGATCGACAGTGGATATAACTCGTGCGCGACCGTTTTGCCAAGTTGATCTTCAAATCGATCCCACATTTTGATGGATTCTTTACCGCGCGGCGCTGGGGAGCTTTTGCCCCAGCCGACGAATTCGTTGGCGAGGAGTTTATCAGGCCATTTCTTGTCGCCTTTCTCGTCGGAATTCCAGACTTCCTCAACCACGGCCCAGACATCTACCGGGTCGCTGTCGCCCTGGGCGAAAGCGGATGACGCAATTCCCAGCAAGCAGACGCCTGCGAATAACAACCTGACCAATGTGTTCCCTTTCATGGTTTTCCCCCGCAATCAAGAATCAGGGCAGTTTAGTCGTATTGATTGGCAACGACAATGAGGAGTAGGGTGCCTGATTTGAAACCATTTCTGCCGCAGGGGCATCTAGTCATGAATAGCCATGAGCAGGGGAGAAAAATAATGCAAAAAATATCGGCGACGAGACTGATCGCGGTTGCAGCGTTCGTGTTTGCAATGCCGGCGGCAGCGGCAGACTGGGTCGAAAAAAGCAATGAACATGCGCAAGTGGTTCTGGACGTCCTGGCGAAGCTCAGTCCCGAGGGGGCCGCTCAATTGGGCGTCGACGGCCTGGATGACGAGATTTCCGATCTCGGACCGGGCATCCATGAACGCACACAAAAAATGTCACGCGACCTTCTGGCCGAGCTCCAAAGTCGCCGAGCAAAAGAAACGGACAGCAAGGTCAGGCAGGATCTTGGCATCCTGATACAGGCGGTCGAAGACAGTATTCGCAGTGCGGATCTCAACTACGACCAGATGCTGCCGTACTACAATATTAACCAGACAATTTTCTTTGGTGTACGCGGCATTATCGATCCACAGAATTCGCGCGACCGGTATCCGGCAGCGATTGCGCGGCTTGAAAAATACGCCGGGCTTACCGAGGGTTACGAGCCGTTTACTGAACAGGCGAAAGCCCGCACGCGCGAACGGTTTGATGTCGCCGGACTGGTGGGTCCATACCGGGGAGAAGTCGAACAGGATCTTGAGCGTGCCGATACGATGATCGAAGGCATCGAGCAGTTGCTTTCGGGTACGGACCTGCAAGGCTGGCAGGAAAGCTATGAAGCTGTCGCCGCGCAAATGCGGGACTACAATGAGTTTGTTCGTACCGAAGTATTACCGCGGGCCCGCGACGACTACCGGCTCCCACCCGACCTGTATGCCGACGCGCTGCGCAACTGGGGCGTCGATGCAACGCCCGAGGAGCTTATAGAGCAGGCCACCAAGGGGTACATGGACATCCGGGGAGAAATGGAAGCATTGGCCCCGCTGATTGCTGCCGAAAAAGGCTATGACACGACCGACTACCGTGAAGTCATCGCACTCCTGAAGCGCGACGGTGCGATCGACGGTGACAAGCTGCTCGATCACTACAACGCGGTGCTTCGTGACATTGAAGAAATTATTGTTCGTGAGAAATTGATCAGTTTGCCTGAACGGGATGCAGGCATTCGCATTGCCTCCGCAGCCGAAACCGCGGCACAGCCGGCGCCGCATTTGCAGCCTCCGCGTTTGATCGGCAATACGGGCGAGTATCCTTACTTCGTGATTCCGTTGTTAACACAGAACGAGGATGGCAGCTGGCAGCAGACCGACGATACGTACGAAGCGGGCGCATGGACGCTGACCGCCCATGAGGCTCGCCCTGGACACGAGATGCAGTTCTCCAGCATCGTCGAATCCGGTGTGTCGATTACGCGTGCGGTGTTTGCTTTCAATAGTGTCAATGTCGAAGGCTGGGGCCTGTATGCCGAGGCCATTGTGCGACCGTTCCTGCCACTTGAGGGGCAAATGATCAGTCTCCAGTACCGGCTGATGCGGGCCGGGCGCATGTTCCTCGATCCGATGCTGAACCTCGGCTTGATTACGCCGGAAGAAGCCAAGAGCCTGATCATGAACGACATGGCAATCGGAGAATCCTGGGCGCAGAACGAAGTTGAGCGCTATACGTACCGAATGCCTGGGCAGGCAACCGCCTACTACTACGGGTATAGCAAGATGCAGGCGTTACGAGCACAGACCGAGCTGAAGCTCCGGGACAAGTTCGACCAGCAGGCCTTTCACGATTTCATCCTCGACCAGGGCATGTTGCCACCGCAGATTCTGAAACAAGCCGTGATGACGGAGTTCGTTCCAAGCCAGCTGAACTGACATGGCGGTATACTCCGGTTTCCCGATACCGTGGGGAAACCGGAGTGAGCCACAATCTTAAGTGTTATCGATGTGGAGAGGCGCTGGCCGCGCTCTCCCTGCCGTTGTCGCGCCGTGATCAATGCCCGGCGTGCAGCGCGGACCTTCACGTCTGCAAGATGTGCCGTCATTTCGACGCGCACGTCCCCCGCCAGTGCCGCGAAGATGGCGCTGAGGATGTAAAAGAGAAAGAGCGGCCGAATTTCTGCGACTGGTTCGTACCGTCCGAGAGTGCTTTTGACCCGGATCGAAAATCGAAAGAAGACGAGGCTCGCAGCGCACTGGATGCCTTGTTCGGAGGGTCGAGTGACGATTGACAGGCGCCAGTTCCTGCGTGCTGCAGGTGCCTCGCTGGCCGCCAGCCAGCTCGTCGCTTGCGGCAGAAGTCGTTCCCCTGTCCCCGGTATCCCGGACAGCGGATTTGATGCCGAGGCCACTGCGGAAGCGGTGACCGCCGGTCTGAACCTTAAAGGCAAATATGCGGTGGTCACTGGATGTACCTCTGGCATTGGTCTGGAGACCATGCGGGTGCTGGCCGGGCGAGGCGCTTTCGTCGTTGGCACCAGTCGTTCGATGGAGCGCGCCGAGAAGGCTTGCAAGAGTGTGGTTGGCATTACGTCCCCGGCTCGACTCGACCTGGGCGATTTCGAATCGGTCGTTGAATGTGCCGAACACATCCGAGGCATGAGGATTCCCATCGATATGTTGATCTGCAACGCGGGATACCTCGGCGGTGGCAACGCTCGGGAACTGGTGCACGGCGTTGAAAAGCACTTTGCCGTGAATCATCTCGGCCACTACATTTTCGTCAATCGCGTTCTGGACCGTCTGTACATAGCGGATCAGGGCCGAATTGTGATGACGGCAAGTCGGACGGCTTACACCGAGGCTCCCGAGCAAGGCATCCTGTTCGACGATCTGACCTTTAGCACGGGGTACAGCGGGCTGACAGCGTACGGACATTCAAAACTCGCAATTGTGTTGTTTTCGTTGGCCCTGTCGAAGCTATTGCGCGGCACCCGGATCACGACGAATTCAATGCATCCCGGCGTCATCGATACCGAAATTGGGCGGCACTTCAATCCGGTGATGCGCTTCGGTCTGAAGCTCGTGGCGGCCGTCGGTGGCAAGACTATCGAACAGGGCGCGGCAACCGGATGCTATCTCGCAACCCACAAGTCGCTCGGTGCGGTGAGCGGTCGTTACTTCGAAGATTGCAATGCAGTCATCGTCGGCGGCGTAAATCATCTTTACAATGATGCAATGGCCGAGCAACTGATGGCGGTTTCCGAAGCGTTAACGGCCGATTACCTGGTTGAACAAAAAGTACCGCAGCGAAAAGAGCGACCGAATGCAAACTAAAGCCCTCGTTGTCCTGTCGGGTGGTCAGGATTCGACAACCTGTCTCTACTGGGCAATCAAAAACTTCGGTGCACCGAACGTCAGCAGTATCACATTCGACTACGGTCAGCGTCACCGGATTGAACTCGATTGCGCACGCGAAGTTGCCGCGTACGCAGGCGTCGACAATTCCGTGTTGCCGTTCAATACGTTTTCAGCCATCGGAGGTGATGCGCTGACAGATTCGGGAATTGCAGTTTCGAGCCATGTCTCATCGGACAGCGGCTTGCCCAATACTTTTGTGCCGGGACGTAACCTGATTTTCCTAACCTACGCGGCAGCATTCGCTTACCGGCGTGGCATCGAAAATATTGTCACTGGCGTTGCGCAAACAGATTACAGCGGTTATCCGGATTGCCGCGAAGAAACGATGCGCGCCCTGGAAGCTGCACTCAATCTCGGCATGGAAAGTGAGTTGCGTATACTCACGCCGTTGATGCATTTGTCGAAATGCGAGACGGTCGAGCTTGCGAGTGGGCTGGGCGCTCTGCCTGCAATGGCGCTTACCCACACTTGCTACAACGGTCAACGGCCGCCGTGCGGTCAATGCCCAGCCTGCGAGTTGCGCGCTCGCGGATTCGCTGAAGCCGGAATCGACGACCCACTGCTCCAGACGTCATGACCTATTCGGTAAAAGAGATCTACTACACGTTGCAGGGGGAGGGTGCCCATAGTGGACGTCCGGCGGTGTTCCTTCGCTTTGCCGGCTGCAATCTCTGGTCCGGCCGGGAAGAACATCGTGCAGAAGCGGTTTGCAAGTTTTGCGACACACAGTTTGTCGGGGTCGATGGTCCTGGCGGTGGGAAATTTGAATCGGCCGAAGCACTGGTCGCCGCCGTTCGCTTGCACTGGCCGGCAAGCGCAGTTGACGGGCGCCCCTACGTTGTCTGTACCGGCGGTGAACCGCTGCTGCAACTCGATTTACAGGCAATAGGCGCACTTCATGCGGGAGGCTTTGAAATCGGCGTTGAGAGCAACGGTACCATCGTGGCGCCGCCCGGCATTGACTGGCTGTGTATCAGCCCGAAAGCCAATGCAACGCTTTTGCAAGACTCCGGTGATGAATTGAAACTCGTTTATCCCCAGGTTGAGAAATCGGCGCAGCCCGAGATGTTCGCAGGACTCGCGTTTGATCATTTTTATCTGCAGCCTATGGACAGTCCGGATGCGATGGAAAATACCCGTCGCACGATCGATTACTGTCTCAGGAATCCACAGTGGAAACTCAGTTTGCAGACCCACAAAATCCTCGGTATTTATTGACAATGAATCATCGCGTCGGACGTTTCGTATTTGCTTTGGTCGTCGGCCTGATGGTTGCCGTTTATTCGTATCGCTGGATAACCGACCCGGAAGGACGTGAAGCCCGGTTGCTCGAAGTCAATGTTGTCGAAGCATCCCGTGCCGTGTTGCGTGAAACGATCGGCGTCGAGTCGCTTGAAATTGTCGATACGCTGGCGCCGAACCGGGTGGTTGGCAAGGCTTATGTCTATCCGGAAGGTAACGGCTGGTCGGTCTCCGGGTACTACCGACGCGATGACAATGATCGCTGGCACCCCTACCTGATGATGCTGTCCGACGACTTCATGCTGGTGACGCTCAAAATTCAGGATAACGATCCGGAGCTTGGCCAGCGTGCCGAACAGGATCACACACTAGAGGTTGTTAACTAGTCGGGTAGAAAAGCTAGTCTGGGCTAGTCGACGGCCACATTCCGGGCATCGAATTCGGCCCGCATGTTGCCCAATTGCTCTTCGTACCGTTTCCAGCGTCCGATCGAACGGGTGTGAGCCGGTTCGCGAACCTGTGCCGCACTTGCCGTGGATACTGCTGTCTTTTGTTCATGAAATCGCAAACAGGCGTCCTCCCAGGGCAAGCCGAGCTGCGAAATCAATTGGCGCGCATTGGGTTCCAGGTCCCTCGCGGTGTCTTCGTAGGACACATCGATGATGCTTCCGGGAAAGCGTTCGCGCCAGGTATCCATCAGTCGCAAATAGCGCAAGTGGTGGCGAGCCATTTCATCCTGCTGGTAGGAGTGCAAATAGGCGTCGGCAAACAACTGTTTGAAGCTGGCGAAACAGGCATCCATGGGATTACGAACCAGGTGGACGATCCGTGCATTCGGCAGCGCCTTGAGAATGAGTGGAATGTAAACAAAATTCGTCGGCAGCTTGTCAACGAAGTGTGGCGTATCGCCGTGCAGTTTCCTGCCACTGGTCATGTACATTTCGCCAAGCCGCATCGGGTCAACCTGCAAGGCGTGATGTAGTAGCTCGGCCGAGA
>JAUHYO010000118.1 GCA_030426325.1 Gammaproteobacteria bacterium
AGGCGGTACTGGCGTGCGCTGTGTCCACGACACTGGCTTTTGGTTTTCTTGCAGGCTCGTCGATTCCGGTCCTCAAATTCATTGGACTCACCGTCGCGTCGGGTTCGGCATTGAGCTATCTCGTCGCCGTTTCCGGTAGCCGTTGGTTGTCGCGCCGCGGCTAGGCGAGCCGTGCTTCCAGGTCGCCCAGCAATGTGCTTGCGCCGCCCGGCGCTTTTCGGCCGTCAACCATCGCCAACAGCATCGGGGCCAGCCGCCGCAATCGCTCGCAATTTTCGCCAAGCTCTTTTTCAGGCGCTGCCGCGGGCTCCAGCAACGCCGCATTCAGCTCAACCATTAACGGGATACTGATCTGGTCGATGAATCGCCCGGTGCCACGATCGACCTGCCGCCGTGCGGCGCATGCCCGGAAGCGCCCCTGCATCGTATCGTTGAGCGCACGAATTGCGAGGATGTCTGGCTGCGCGGATCGCAGGAAAGTGAGGTCTGTGAGCACATCGCGAAAATACAGCCAGGCGAGAATTGACCAGTAGTAGGCGTAGTCCCAGGTCAGCTTGATGCTCATCAGACGCGTGTCGCCGAAGCCGCCGTACTGGTCCTGGTAAAGCGTCATCGTGCTTTGGAAAAAAGACTGGTACAGCTTTTCGTAAACGGAGCTGCGAATTCCGCGTTCCGTATCGCCGCAGCGGCGCGTGACAAGGTCCGTTATAAACGTATTGCTCAACGCAATGAAGTCGGTGCCGGGCGAATAAAACGGATCGGCAAATACGCCGGCCTCGCCAGTCATCGCCCAGCGGTCCCGTGACCACACGCGCTTGCTGCTGTGCGCGAGTTTGCCGAGCTTTCGAAAGTCCATCAGTGCGTCGGCCCGGTCGTCGACCCGCTCGGCGAGCAGTGGCTGATGCTTGCCAAGCCAGCTGCGAAATTTCTCGAAGGTGTCGTAGGAGGACAAGGACACGATCGCCGGATCGCTGACGAGACCAATACTGCTGCGGCCGCCCACCAGCGGAATAATCCAGGCCCAGTAGCCGCAACCCATCAGGTGGTTGGTTGACGGCATCCTCGACAGGCCGTTGCACCGTGCCTGCCAGTTCTTGTCGGCAGACCATTCATCCACCGAGATCGACGCGTCGAGGCGAAACCAGGCCGCACTCATCTGGTGTTCGCTCGGTTCAGTCAATTTAAGCTGTCGCTTCAGGACCGCACTGCGCGATGAGGCGTCGACCAGCCATTGGCAACGCACGGTATATTCGGCGTCGTCGCTGGTTACAGTGATCTGATGACGGTCGGGCGGTGTATTAATGACCACGTCGGTCACGCGACTGCAGTCGCGAACGTCCACGCCGCGATCGACGAGCATCCGGTGGAGATCTTTTTCGAGAACACCACGATCGAGCTGATAGCTGATCGCCGGCAGCAGGCTGCTCGCGCCCAGTTCATCGGCGTTGGCCAGGTCTTTATTACTGCCGCTCCCGAAAAAAAGGCGCAGGCCGAATTTACGCAGTTGAGTCGCTTCAAGGTGGTCTTTCAGGCCCAGCGTATGGGCGAGGTAATGCGCGCCAATTTCGACCGTTGCTTCGCCAACCTTATGGGCGGCCGGGGGAGGTGGCAGCGTGTTTTTTTCCACGACAAGAATCGACAACGAGGGCCTGGATTGCCGCAGTTGCAAGGCGAGCGTCAGCCCGGCAAGACCGCCGCCGATAATCGCAACGTCAAAACTTTGCGGCGTGTCAGTCACGTCGGTGTGAAACGTCAAGCGCGAGGCAAGCATTGCTGTTGATTGGGAACCGCAATTCGGTGTCCTGCTCGGCGAGGGCGAGGTTGGTTAGAAGCGGCAGCAGGCGTGCGCCAAAGTTGCTGTCGAATCCCTCTGGTAATGCCGGGGAGATGGCAGGCCAGGCCGCGGCTTCCTGTAGGACAGAAAACTCGAGTGTCGCAATAGACGCGGCATGCGTGCCTAGCGGCGTCAAAAGAAATGCAGCAGAAAAAGGTACAAGCGACGGGCAAACATCGTGCAGCGGGGCCGTCGATGCAATTTCCTGAGTCACAACCAGCGCGGGAATCGATTCTTCGACGACCTGAATTGCAGCCTCGAGGAATGCCATCGGCGCCGTAAATTCATACGCTGATATGGCGCTCGCCGGAACAAAAGCCCCGGTTGTAATTGACCAGTAGCCCGGTGCCGCGTTGTGTACTGAATTGTGGAACTTCGTTGGCGAAATGAGTTTCGGCGTCTCCGCCAGCGCCCGGCACATGTAGTCGGTGATTTGCATGTCACCCATGGACGAAGAAAACACGACGGCGATTTCGTCCGGTGGCAACTTCGCCATCGCGCACGCCTGGTCCATGACATCGACGGCCATCTTTACCAGTTGCGGCGCGCGCCGGCGTTCCCGCGCAGGAATTCGCTGCGGTTGTAATGGCGCGTCGGTGTCCCAGGTTCCGTCTTGCAATCCGTCACGGAATGCTCCCAGGTCCGGAAAAGACGGGCTCCAGGCGCCGAGCCCTGTCACGTCCACCCTAGCCATGCTGCTTGCCGAAGACGAGAGAGGCATTGTTGCCGCCGAATCCAAACGAATTCGTCATTGAATAGTTCACGGTTTTCTCGACGTTCTCCATCATGATCGGAAAACGAAATTCAGGATCGTCAAGAACGCGGTTCAGCGTACCCGGGACAAGTCCTGTTCGAAGCGTGTCCATCGCGATGACGGATTCGAGGATGCCGGCGGCCCCCAACGCGTGGCCGGTCCAGGCTTTGGTCGAGCCCGCCAGCGTCGAATTGTTGAACCGATCAGCGAGGGCATAGGTTTCGACGCGGTCATTGGCTTTACTCGCGGTGCCGTGCAGATTGATGTAGTCCACCGACTGGGCCGGAATGTCAGCACGCGCGAGCGCCCGGCTCATCGCAAGCAGCGCGCCCTTGCCTTCCGGGTGCGGGTGGGACATGTGGTGGGCATCGGAACTTTCGCCATAGCCGAGGAGTGCGATATCAGAGTGCGGCGCGAGTTCGGAACGGGAGATAATCGCATAGCCTGCCGCTTCACCAATGTTGATGCCGGCACGGTCACGATCGAAAGGTTTGCAAGGGTCCGTCGAGATCAGCTCGAGCGAATTGAAACCATAGAGGATGCTCAGGCAAAGGCTGTCGACACCGCCAACCAGGGCCGCATCGACAATGCCGTGCTGAATCCAGCGTGCCGCTGTCGCAAACACCTTCGCGCTCGACGAGCAGGCGGTGCTGATGGTCATCGACGGCCCGGCCAGCCCGGTTGCGGCAGCAACAAAGGCACCCGGTGAATGCAGATTATGGACCTGCGGCTGCCGCATGGGTTCGGGCATTCGGTTATCCGCGCCGAGTTGCCGGTAGGCCTCTTCGGTGCGCCCGATGCTCGAGGTACTGGTGCCCATGATAACGGCGATACGATGCGAGCCAACGCGCTCTTTGAGTTCAAGAACAGAAGTCAGCAAATCATCCTGTTGCAGTGCAAGCCAGGCCAGCTGATTGTTACGGCTTTGCAGTTCCAGCAGTTCCTCGGGAAGTTCGACAAGTTCAACTCCGCTAACGCGTCCGATCCAGGTGTCCAGATCGCAGCCCTCAAAGTCGTTACGACGGAGACCTGATCGGCGCTCTTTGAGCGAACGTCTGAGTTCCTCGAGGCCGGTGCCGGCCGCCGAAGTGGCCGTGTAATTTGTGATGGCTAGGCGCAATGTCGCATGGCCTGATGATGTTGAGTCACAACCGCGAAACTGACCATCGGCTCAATTCGCTCGACCAGCGCCTCAAACCCGGCGGCCGCGACGACTATTGTCCCGGGACCGCAGTCCGGCTCTGAGCTCAATTGAAATAGTTTGCGAATCGGACCAACTCTCTAAGTTTGCAGGCAGCGTGCCTGACCATCAGGCTACAATACTTCAATGCGCCTTTTGAAGTTTATTGATCATATCTGGCGACTAATTGCGACGACGCTGAGCTTTATTGTCTTCGGGATCGGCGGCCTGATCATGGGCGTGCTGGTTTTCCCTCTGCTGTTCGTCTTCATCCGCGACAGCGAGCGACGAAAATTCATCGCGCGCCGCCTGATCGGCAAGGCATTCGGTGGCTTCTGGGAAATGATGCGCGTCATGCGCATCCTCGACTACGACGTTGAGGGGGCTGAACACATAGACGACACGCGCAATCAGTTGATTATCGCCAATCATCCGACGCTGATTGACGTCGTCATTCTCACCTCATTATTTCCGCGCGCCAACTGCGTGATAAAGGGCGCTGTCACCCGCAACCTGTTCATGCGCAGCGTCGTGCGTGCGGCCGATTACATTTCAAACAGCCAGCCGGAGGAGCTCCTCGGTTCATGTGTCAGCTACCTGCGGTCGGGCGGCAGCCTGATGCTGTTCCCCGAAGGCACGCGATCCAGGGCCGGACAAGGTCTCGTTTTCAAGCCGGGCGCTGCAACCGTCGCGGCACGTACCGGGGTTTCGGTATTGCCAGTTGTCATTCGCTGCGACCCGTTGTTCCTGTCGAAGGAACTACCGTGGTATTTCGTTCCTGAATCACGTCCAAGGTTCACGATCCGCGTTCTGCCACCATGGCCGGCCGGCGAGCTGGCCGCTGGCAGCGGGAGTGAACGGGTTCGGCGTCAGCGATTGAACGAGTCACTCAGGGAGCGGATCGGCGGGGAGCTGAAGCGCATGGAGTTTTCCGGGTAGCCGAACTACAATGCGCGAATGGACACGGAAAACCTGTATTTAAAGATTCGCGACATTCTGGTCGAGCAATTCGACGTAGAAGAATCGAGCGTGACAATGGACGCCAACCTGTACGAAGAGCTTGAAATTGACAGCATCGACGCGGTCGATTTGCTGGTTCAGCTGAAAGAAATGACCGGCCGGAAGATCGCCCCGGAAACATTCAAGGAAGTCCGCACCATTCGAGATGTTCTAGACGCCATAGCCGTGTCGTGAACCGGTCGACCGTCTTCCGGGTCCTGTTTATAGCCTGCCTCGCAGCCTACCCGTTCATCATACTGTTTGGCCTCAATCACCTGCCGCCCGGTTTCTTCGGTATCGCGCTGCTGATCCTGCTCGCCATGCGTTTCGGCATCCTGTTGCCCAGCGAGCGGCCGGTTCTGCTGCCGATGCTGATGGTATTCATAAGCTATGCACTGGTCGCCGCGATTTCCGCCAACCAGACGATGCTGTTGTACTATCCGGCGGTCGTCAACTTTACACTTTGCGGCGTTTTCCTGAATTCCCTGCGAATTGGCGACCCGCTCCTGCTTCGCATCCTGCGTGCCAGGAACTGGCCGCTAAGCGAACACGCGCCGAAGTACCTTTACAGGCTCACCGGCGTTTGGGCGGGGTTCTTTGTACTGAACGGGCTTATTTCGATCTGGAGCAGTACACAGTCGCTGGAAGTCTGGACGTTCTACAACGGGTTCTTGTCCTACTGCCTGGTCGCCCTGCTGGTGGGTGTCGAATACCTGTACCGTCGCTATTACAAACGCCAGATGGGGGTTTCCAGCTCTTGAAGTTTCCAGCCATCCGGTCGCAGACGATCGACGGTGAGCATCTGCGATACGAGCTCGACATTACGAACGATCTGATCTGGTTCAAAGGGCATTTTCCTGGCCAGCCGGTACTCCCGGGCGTCGTACAACTGGACTGGGCGATTAAACTCGCTCAGCAACATTTCGGCCACCAGGATGTACCGCGGGAGGTGCTGCGGCTCAAATTTAAAAGCGTGGTCGTTCCACCGAAGCTGCTGGTCCTTAGCCTGTCTCGTACGAGTGCGTCGGATGCGACCTTCGAATACACGTCGAAGGGCGAGATTTTTTCAGAGGGCAAGCTCAGGTTCGCCGGGGACCGGCAGTGAAGGTATGTATTGTGGTCCCGCACTACGACCACCTGGAGCAGTTTCGACGATTCCTGCCGCGCCTGGCGGCGAAGGGACTGCCCATCGTTGTTGTTGACGATGCCAGCCCGGCCAGCGGTGTTGATGACCTGGACAAACTGCTCAAGGCGACAGCTATCGACACGACGCTGGTCCGACATGCCGCGAATTGCGGCAAGGGTGGGGCAGTTATGACCGCTTTGCGAACGGCACACGACGCGGGCTTCTCACATGCACTGCAGGTCGATGCCGACGGGCAGCATGATGTCGCTGATATCGATCTGTTCCTGCAAGCGGCAAGAGAGCGACCGTGCAGCGTGATTTGTGGCGAGCCGCAGTTTGACGAAAGCATTTCGAAGCTCCGTTATTATGCACGCTACATCACCTTGTCGTTCTGCTACCTCGAAACACTGAGTTTCGCCATTCGTGATGCCTTGTGTGGTTTTCGCCTGTATCCGCTCAACTCGATTACTGCCATCATCAACAACAAGCGGCTGGGTCGGCGCATGGCATTTGATCCCGAGCTGCTGGTCCGTGCAGTCTGGGCAAACATTTCGCTGTTTTACGTGCCGGTGAGCGTTGCCTACCCGGATGACGGCAAATCGCACTTCCATTATTTTCGCGACAATCTTGAAATCTCATGGATGCACACGCGCCTGCTTGCCGGCATGGTGATTCGCCTGCCTGTA
Organism: Gammaproteobacteria bacterium; assembly: GCA_030426325.1. GTDB lineage: Bacteria > Pseudomonadota > Gammaproteobacteria > Steroidobacterales > Woeseiaceae > UBA1847. Next base: position 6,580 of record JAUHYO010000118.1, read on the forward strand.
CTGCTGGCGCGGAAGTTTCGACGGCACAAGGACACCGGTCGATGAGCAGACACTGGGCAACAACCCGCGAAGCGGGCGTGATGCGCGGCTTGCAGATCATGATCTGGGTGAACAAGCACGTTGGTCGCTGGGCGTTTAATTTCGTGCTTGTTTTCGTCATGGCGTATTTCTTCCTGCGCCGGCGGGAGGCGCGCGTGGCATCGTTCGATTACCTCAGTCGCGTCCGTCGCGAATATCCAGAGGCGATCGGACGTGGGCCCCTGTGGTGGTGGTCATTTCGTCATTTCTTTATTTTCGGACAGTCTTTGCTCGACAAGTATCTCGCCTGGGCCGAAACCCCGGATGGCATCCAGATGTCGGTCGATGAAGAAAAGGCCTTGTTCGATTTTGTCGAGACGCGTCGCGGCTGCCTGCTGATTGGCTCGCATTTCGGAAACCTTGAGTATTCACGGGGCATCGCCCACCGGCACCCCGACGTTACGATCAATGTGCTGATTTACGATCAACATGCGCAGAATTTTGCAGCGCTGCTGGCACAGGGAGACCCGGATTCGCGGATGAACCTGATCCAGGTCACTGACGTCGATCTGAAGCTTGCACTCAAGCTGAAAGAAAAAGTTGATCGAGGCGAGTGGGTTGTCATTGCGGGTGACCGGGTCCCGGTTGGCGACAGCGAGCGCGTTGCCGAGGCGACATTTTTTGGCGAGGCCGCGCGATTTCCGATCGGTCCGTACGTCCTCGCGGCGCTGCTGCAGTGCCCGGTATTCCTGCTACACTGCTTTCGCCTGGACGGAAACTACCGACTGGGCTACGAGTTCTTTGCGGAACAAATAGGCGCAGATCGAAAAAACCGGGAGCAGGCCTACGCGAACTCGGCACAGGCGTTTGCCAGCGCGCTGGAGCATCAGGTGATTCGTGCACCGCTGCAGTGGTTTAATTTCTTCGATTTCTGGGGAAGGCCGGATTCAACTGCCGGGAATGAGTCAAAAAAACAATGACAAAAACCGATTTTTCCAAAGGCATAACTGCCAGCGTCACTCTGCGGGTGCCATTTCACGACGTCGATCCTGCTGACGTTGTCTGGCACGGGCGCTACTTCAAGTATTTCGAGGAGGTTCGTCGAACACTGCTTGAAGATCTCGACTACAGCTATGCCAGCATGATGGAGTCGGGCTACGTCTGGCCCGTGGTTGATACCAGCGTACGATTTGTGCGGCCGCTGGCGCTGGATCAAACATTTGTCGTGACGGCCTGCATTGTCGAATGGGAGCTGCGCCTCGTTATCGACTACAGGATTCACAGTGAGGATGGTGTCCTGCACACCAGGGCACGCACCGTGCAGGTGCCGGTGGATGCAACTACGCGCGAACTGCTGATCGGTTCGCCGGCTGTCCTGATCGAAAGGATTGAGCGACGACTGGCGTGCAGCAACTAAAATCGATTCAAAGTCTTGCAGAATGTTGCGGCCTGCCCGCAGCAGAGTTCGTCATGCACCGCGACCCAATGCTGTTACTCGATACGCTGCTGGACTGCAGCGGCGAGACGACTGTTTGTGAATGGACGGTCGTTCAGGACGACGCATTTGTCGAAGCCGGGCTCGGTGTTCCCGCCTATATCGGCGTTGAATTCATGGCACAATGCGTCGCGGTACACGCCGGGGCGCGTGCCAGGGTCGAGGGAAAAGGACCGCCGCTGGGGTATCTACTCGGGACGCGTCACTTCAATGCCAGCGTCAGCTATTTCGAAATCGGCGAAACCTACCGGGCCAGCTGCGAGGAACTGATTCTTGATGGCAATGGCCTGGGCTCCTACGACTGCAAGATTATTTTAGGTGACATGTGCATCGCCAACGCGCGACTCGCCGTGGCGGAGAAAGAACAAGGACCGGATTTGTAGTGAAAAAAAGTAGCGACACAGTACTGGTTACCGGTGCGAGTTCCGGTATCGGGCGCGCCATCGCCGTTCGGCTCGCGGCTGATGGCTATGAAATTGCGGTGCATTACTCGGGTAATCGTGACGGCGGCCAGGCAACGCTGGCAGCGGTAGAGGCGGCCGGCAGTCAAGGGCGGTTGCTGCAGTTCGATGTCAGTGATACCGACGCGACAGCCAGTGCAATCGAGTCCGATATTGAATCGCACGGTGCGTACTACGGCGTTGTCTGCAACGCCGGCATCACCAAAGACGGCGCATTCCCGATGCTCTCGAAAGATGACTGGCAGCGGGTTATCGACGTGAACCTGAACGGCACTTACTACTTCACCGTCACCGCGATCACGAGTGACTCGGTGGAGAGTACGTTCTCGAACGAGGTCAGCAAGACCATCGACTGATCCCTTGCGGCCGTCGCGCGCTGCCCGAAGGCCACCGGCCCGGGTAGTGGCGCGGCGGCCGCTTTTTCGTTCGCTGTCCCGCTTTACTTCCGCGTCATTCTGTCGCTCACTTGAGTGGGCCAACCAATCGCGGGAGAAGCCGATGGTCTACAAGAAGAATGTGAACGAACTCGAATGGGCTGAAATGAGTCATGGGGAGCGCTTCAGCCATCGTCGCAAGACACTGACGCCGTTCGAGCAATCCGAAATGCCCA
>JAUHYO010000119.1 GCA_030426325.1 Gammaproteobacteria bacterium
TGGCAACAATCCTTGGGCCGAACGCTGATTCTCGGCGTCGCCTTGCTCTGCTGCAGGGGGCGAAAAGCTGCCACGCTCATCTTCCAGACGCGCTATCTGGTTTCTGAGCCGTTCATTGTCTTTCTCGTAGTCGGCCATGCGCTCGGCCATGGATTCGAGCGAGACCTCGCTGCTGGTGATCCAGGCGTCCTCGGGATCGACCACTTTGCGTGGCGTGTCGAAGTCCTGCGAGACAATGCGGTCACGAAATTGCACCGGCGAGGCCGCATTCTTCTTCGCATTGTTGTAAAGAAAACCCAACAAGGCGCCAATGATGATCACCGCAACACCGATGAAAATGCCCAGTTGGCGTTTTCTCAACGTGTCGCTGGTGGTGAATTCAGGTGCGCTCACGAACGTCCCCCCGAACCCCTGAGGCACTTCGAGCGCCTGAAGCATCTCGAACAATAAAGACATCCGTAGTGCCCTGTGGCGGTAACACGTGATGACGAATTGCCACCGACACCACGCTACCGAGATCCCTGAACTCGCGCTCGTCGAGACGCATTTCGGTGCCGCTGACATTGCGCAGCACGTAGTGCTCGATCGTCATACTGCCTTGATAGATTCTGAGCAAGCGCAAGTCCGCCTCGACCCACAAGGCCACCGCCTGGTCGCGACGCTCGACCGTGTAGCCGGCCGGAACGTCACCGCGCGCGACGATTTCGAGCGTCCGTTTCAGGCGCCTCGTAAACGGCATTTCACGCTCGGCTTTGATCAGCGCTTCATTCGCCTGGTGACTTTTTCGTTGCAGCGTGATGACCTCGCCAGGCCCGGCGACCGGGGTCACTTCAAGCGAATAGGAGTCGCCGTTTTCATCGGTAACGATCAAGGAAAACGGCGTCGTGGAGATCGGCTTAATAATGGCGCGCCCGAAGGCCTCGTCCTTGGAGATACTGACCACTGTTTCCATGCCAAAAACCGCCTGCAATCGCAAACCGTCCGCCATACCGATCGACGTCAGATCATTGGCGGCCGCGCGCACCGGATAGGTGCCGCCCGGCTCGACCTCTATGATCTGGCCGGCGTACGCCCCACTAACGGGCAGCAGTAGCAACAACACCCAGCGGATTGTCATAGTCGGTTTCCTTGAGTTCGCGAACGGCAATCCGTCCGGTGGACAGTCGGGTGAATCGAACGCGCCACGCCGCGGCGCGGTCGTCAATTTGTTTTGAACCCACGTAGGTTTGCAGGCGGCCACGAATACCGACCACACCGTTTTGTACCTCGACGCCGTGCGGGTAAAACACCGAACTGTATCTGCGTCGATCCAGCGTTTCTTTATCGGCCAGCAACTGCGCTTTTAGCGCCCCGTACGCAGCCGGGTCCGCGTACTTTAGAAGTTCTTTGACCTGATAGTCGTAACTGCTCGGCTGGTAAGTCAGTGTCAGTTGCGCGAACCAGGTCGCCATCTGACTGAGGTACTCTTCGTTGTAGCGGCCACCGCCATCGAAACTGATGGGGCCTTTCATGTCGGGAAACAACAGGACTTCGCGTTGTGTGCCGAGTGTTTTCCAGACAACGCCAATCAGGGCGACATTGCCAATGGCCAGGAACCCGCACACCAGCATCGTCGTTCGAACAATGCGATTGGCGTTCTGTAACCTGGAGTCATAGACGTTCTTGTTCATGGCTCACCCAAGAAAAAATCGCTCGTGGCTTTCGCTGCGTGATTTCACCAGCAGGCGCGAAGGCGCATACCAATACAGAAATCGCACGATCGTGCCGCGGCCGCCGCCGGCTTTTGAGCGTGCGTAAAGCCGCGCCAGTACAATCCCCGCAACGGTGCAGATCAGAAGCTGTTTGAAGAAAAAGCCGATGAAAATGAAACCAAACGCAACCGCCGCGGTATCCGCTTCGATAAAGAGCGCCATCGGCGGCGCGTCCAGATAGCGTGGAATAAGGTATTCGCGTTGGTCCATGGTGCTTGCCTTCGGCCTTGTGGCGCGGGGTCACCGCGAAACGGTGACCCCGCAGCGCGCCTTAGCTGCCAACCACCGGCAACAGAGCGCTGAAGGTTGACGCACCGGCCACCACCTGCGAGCCGTACATCAGGCCTGCAATGGCAATGCCCATTGCTGCGAACAGCCAGGCACCTTTCAACAGTGCGATGATGCCGCCGGCCAGGGCGCCGATGAATACGACTGATTGGCCCAGCGGGCCGAACACGGCGCCCTCGGTTTCCGTCGCAAGATCATCGAACACCGCGCTCGTGCCCGCTATCGCCTGCTCTTGTAGAGCGATCGTCACGAAAGCGACAATGGCCATTACGGGAGCGATGCGGCCGAGGCCGGTTAACATGAACACAAACCGGTCGTGGAGACGAGCAGCGTCCTTCGGCGAGATAATCAGATCGCGAAGATCTTTCATGGGTTGCTCTCCTTTACGTTACAAGATGTCCCAGTACAGGACGTGGATTTCAGCGCGTCGATGGATCGCGCACAGCCTCAATACGTGTCGAGACCAAAAACTCATTTGCGCTCAGGTTCGGCGTCGGCATCATCAGGCTCATCACGATATCGATGTGTGTGCGCCGCTTTCTTTGTCACCGCCGCCGTTAGTGGTTCTTCAATCTCCCTCAATGGCGTGGCCGTCATCGGTGCCCTGTTGGCGTGCAGATTTTGTCGCGCACGCCGTGCGACAGCGGCGTTCAGAGTGACCACCGACGTTTTCGGCGTCGCGCCCGGACAGGATTGCTCACAGGTCACGAAGCGGTGATCGTCGCCGGCTCTAACCTGCGTGACAGAAGATCGATAACGCTGCGCGTAGAGTTCGGCGGCAGAGGGGGTGTTGTAAGCGTCAACAACGATCGGCGGGTGAACGGCCACCGCGAGCTTATCCGATGGATTCGACGCGCACGCGGCCAACAGCACGCCACTAGCAGCCATTGTCAAAAACGTCGTACACTTTTTTCGCATAGTCATAACGCAGCCTTTCCCTCTGTGGTGTTTGTTTCATGCCGGCGTTGTACGCGCCGATCGCGCGCCAGGTAAAGCCAAGCGCCTGAATGTTCTGCGCCAACACCCAGGCACCGACATGAATATTCGTGCACGGGTCCCATAGGTGATCACGTTCGATGCCGAAGACACTCAGCTCTTCCAGCCATCTGGAATTAATTTGCATGACGCCATAATCGGCACTGCCATCGCGGTTGTAATTGACGGCCTGCGGGTTGAAATTACTTTCGACGCAGGCGATGGCCCGCAAGAGATCGGCCGACACCCGGTGACGCTCAGCCGCACTATCAAAACAGTCCGCACTAACCAACTCAGCTAGGAGGGGTCCGAGTACCATTACAAGCTGTTTACGCAATGCCGAGGACTCCTGTGCTTGTCGACGATCCCTTGGGGCGAACACAACCATCCACCAGCGTCGCTGCTTTTTCTATGAGAAACGGGGGCAACTTTTGTGCCCCATTTTTCTTGTCATTGCGAATCACGGTGTCGGGGCTGGGCGGTGTCGCAAAAAACCGTGGGGCAAAAAAATGCCCCTGGAGTCAGGGGCAAAAGTGAGAAACGTCGCTACAACAAACCGCGCGCTGCCAGAGAAACGCAAGCGTCGCCAACGACGATGTGATCCAGCACACGAACGTCCAGCAAACTCAGCGCATCTTTCAAACGCCGCGTGATGCGTTCATCTGCCGTTGACGGTTCCGCCACACCACTCGGATGGGGATGTGCGAAAATCACCGCGGCCGCGTTGTGTGCAATGGCTTTTTGCACTACGACGCGCGGGTACACACTGGTACCGTCGACCGTGCCCTGAAACAACTCTTCGTAGGCAATCAGTCGATGTCGATTATCAAGCCACAGGGCAACAAAGATTTCATTGTCCTCGTGACCCAGCTTGACGCTCAAGTACTCCTCGACGGCCGCGGGACTCGGAAAGCATCGACCCCGCCGGTGTTTCCGGCTGATGGCGCGCTTGGCTTTGTGCACGACCTCATCATTGCTCGCAAGACGGTAACCGCTTTGCTCGCGTACGTATAAGTCCATCATGTGCTCCTTGAAAATAGGGGCACATGCACCCGCGAGGGCACGAATATGCCCTGGTGGGGAAAGGGAGACCCCGCCACGCGGGGTGGGGGGTCTCAAGGGTCGCAATCTGACGATTGCTTAATACTCAGCTTATCGCGAAGCGGGAACCGCGTTGCTAACACGGTGGCTTTGCTCGCTGGAGGCATTCGCGGCGCCGTTGGCTGTTGCCTCGGAACGCGCACTGTAGACCGTTTCGCCGTCCACTTTTGCCCAACGAATCTGCAACAGACGCGCTTTTAACGACACACCCATTTGGCCTGCTTTCTCGCCGTGGGTGAACGTAAACGTATCCGCATACAGATCGCCAATCTTGAAACCGACCAATACTGCTTTGCCGGCCTCAATTTCGGGCATCAGGTTTCTGACAATGTTGATCGCCTTTGCTCCTCGTACGATGCAATCGAATCGCGTGTATTCCACATTGCTTTTGGCACCGTGCAGTGCCGCAATGTCGACGGCCAGGAACGGCTCGCCGCGAGTGGGAACTTCACGCGCCCGATTGAGATAGCCCAAACCGCTGGTCTCAAGATCAAAATACTCGGACGACACGGCAGGTGCTGAGTCAGTTGAATTGACAGTCATTGCATGCTCCTAGAAAAGCGAGGAGCGCGGACTGTCCCTAACTCGGGAGGTCTGAACTCCCCGGGTCGGGTGATGCCTTCGAGATGAAGGCGATAAGGTAGGTCAATAAGGTCGGCTGACCCCGAGCTTGTTTGCATCAACCTTGTAAGCTCTTTGGGTGCTGACAAATGCCAGCGGGCGTTATCGATAGACCGCGATAACTTCGGTGTGAAATCTGTGCTGCAGGCCAACAATTTGGCCAATGTCGATTCAGCTGTCAAGCCGATCCTCACTTCGGCCCAACGCCACCGCACCCCAACCCACGCCAGCAAACTCTGGCGTCAGTTTTCCTCGGGCGAAAAAAGCGGCCCCCGCATCCGGGGGGCCGAAATGACCGCCAGTCGCTGAAGCTACGATGCGGATCAAGGGGATAGGCGCCGTCACAATGAATCCTTAGGCGGCGGCGTTGGCTCTGTAGCTGACACTCTCGAGCTTGGCGCTCGGCACCAGGTACACGCGGCTGGCGCGAACGGCAACGCCAAACACCTCGCCCCCGTCCTTGCTGTAGCTGTCGTCAATCAGTGAACCTTTCACCGCCACGCGGCTGCCTTTGGCGCACAAGCGAGCAACATCTTTTGCCCGTGCACCCCAAATTTCAACATCAAGCCAGACGCCCTTTTTATCTTCAAAATGCCCGGCCGCATCGACGACGGGCCGGTCGAAGTAGACCCGCAGATTGGCGACCTCCTGCGGTTCATCGCCGCGCTTGACTGTTTTGAGTTCCGGGTCCTGACCCAGATTGCCTTCGCCGTTAAATTCATTCATTGTGTGTTCCTGCACTGTTGGGTGATGACACTTGGCCCCATAAATAGCAAACGTGGCGTTTACGGCCTAGGCGAAATGGGGGCAAAACGTCGGCCCCCATTTCTCATGAATTCGCAGCGATTAATCGATCTGCATAAATATCCATACGGGCGTTTTTCGAACGGAACAGGTACCCCTCCACCGTGCTTCATTCGGATGCCGGCGCCGTGGCCTTCCGTTTGCGGCGCCTTGCCCTGCGGGGCTTTTTCGCACGGACCGTGGTATCGGCGACGAAACGCGATGCCAATGACTCCTCCGGCAACGGCGGTCCGAACACCGCACGGCGTGAACCGTCCAGGATATCCGGGGGCAGCTCGCCCCAGCGTTTCACCGCCGCACGGGCCTTAGCTGTACCGCTTAGGATGTCGGCCCGAGAGACACCGCTGCATTGGTAGCCGGTCGCTGAGGCCAGTGCGCGCCGAACCGTTTTGTTGCCACGACGAATCAGTGTGTTTGCCTTCGTCGTGGTTAGCAGGGCGACGAATTGGGCTGTTTGCACCGCGCATACGAACGTGTCGAAATCGTTGATCAAGTAGGCCGCGCGAAACGCAAACTGATTGGAGAAATACAGCGGTACCTGCACCGGCTTAAGCGAGTGAGCCAGGCGATGATGCACGTCCGATCGGCTGACCAGCAATTTGTCCACCGTCGCACGTAGTTCGCGAAGATTCTGAAATGAGCACTCAATGAACGCCTCAATGTCGAGCAGCCGCTTGTCCGCATACGGGTCATCCCGTTCTGCAGCTTCGTAAATGGGCTTCAGCATTCTGGCAAAGCCGACCAGTCCGATGACAGCACGCTTATCGGGAGAATTCTTGCTCCCGGACCGCCCGAACACCAACTGTTGCGCCAGGCCCGTCTTGATCGACATGCTCGAATCGTTTCGCAGTGGACCGGGACGCGATGCGAACGGCTTGCCCGTGCCGACAGGCTCAGAAAGGGTTGGCGAACCATTGATGCGTTCGCGAACTTTTTCAATCGCCTCGTGATCGATATTGCTGTCCGCCATAGCACGAATTACCGCGATTCGGTTTGCGGGCCGCCTTGCCGTACGCGATTATCAAATCGGCCTTCACTGGCCCAGCGATTGGTAAGGGCCCAACTGACCTCGAGACCAATGTTGGTCCGTTGGTGCAGTTCCAGGTAGTCGGCAGGTCGAACCCTGCTGAAATTGTTGGCGGCGCCAATCTCGGACCAGGCATGCCACACCGCATGCTCCTCTTGTTCTGTGGCTGCCTTTGCCCGCCCAACCGAATGGGTGCCCAGCATGCGGCGCAGCAGTGCGAATTCTTTATGCCGCATGGGCCACCATCGCTTGATCATGGCACGCGGTGCACCGGCAACAATAAGATCGTTACGTAGCTGCCGGTCAGCGGCGACCTGCAGCACAGACGGCTTGACGCGATCCCAGGTATCGCGATTGATTTCAATCCTGAACAACGGGTCTTTCACCATCGACAGGCGCGCGATATCTTCACCCGTCATTTCAATGAAATCGCGCAGCACTTCCGGCTGCAAGTCGATCATCGACAGCGCATCCAGGGATCTCATCGCTGCGCATTGCAGCACGAAATTGACGACGGCGAGATTCAGTCCGGTTTCTGGATTCGAATAACGCATGCCGAACTAACCTTCGCAGCGTCGGGCGACGCTGTCCTTCATCCGGAATCCTTGTTCGGGCTCACTTGCTGTGATCATCGTCGGCGAGACTTGTTCGCCGGCATGTTCTCTGGCTGCAAATATCTTGGGGAAACGGCGCGCCGCGCGACGGCAGACAAACGCCGAATGCGTAGTACCCGCTTTTGCGATGGCGCCTTGTACTTTGGTCATGATGACGATCCCTCCCATGTTCGTTGTTAGTGTCAGGAAAGAGGGTCTCGCCAATGGCAGTATTGTCCAACTGCAGTGTTCAGAATTTCTGGCAGCTGCGCCGACGCGTCTTTGCTGCTTCATCGTTACTCTATCCGAACGCCCGTTATCCTCGTTTTCCTGTGCGTATCGGCTTCAACAACCGCCTTGCCGTTGGCTCGTCTTGTCGCGAGATTGGCAGCACGTCGGTTCGTCGCAAATATTAGGTGGCGCGAGTCGTCCATGCCAAGCGCCTAAACTGGCAGAAAAACCAAGAAATATTGCTTGCAGAATTCACTGGTAGATATTGAACTGCTGAGCGCGAAATCGTATTTGTCGTTCACTTAATGAGTTGCGCGACTTTCTTCAAAGAGCAACTGAAGTCTGCGTTGCCGACAATAGGACGATATTTTGCAGTCGAAACTTGCGCTACCACATTCAACCACGGTCGTTATGTCAAAACGGTCGACGGAATGGACGAATGTCCAAGGACACGGTAACACCGAGTCGGGTCGCGAATGCGATCAGGCACCAAGCTTGGTAGGCACAACGTTTGCTGATTGCACCGCGCGCATACGCCTCATGTACCTGATCGGCAAGTTGCTCATCGGCCAACAGCGCCTCAATGTATGCACGGCATAACATGACAATAGGATACCGGCCGTGCGTCACCTCGCGACCTGCATAACTGGGCAATCCGATCAAATTGTGATTTCGCTTGCCCGCTTTGCACAGTAATTCCCTGGCTACCGCTGCGAGTTGCATACCTCCCCGCGACTCGATCCGTCATTGCGACGCCTCGTGACAATTCTTTTTGCACATTTTATCGGTCACCGGTCGGCGACAACCATGACCCTTTCAATCCCGGTGCCCAGTCGTCGTAGCGCTTGATGACGCGTAACATCCGTTCAACGGTCAACCAGTAACGATAGCGTGTCCAGGCACTGTACTCGGTGGTGCGATGCTCAAGAAACCACCGGATGTGTTTTTGCTGCCATTGCCAGGGTCCGACCTGCCAGCGGCACCAGATGACGGCGGCGGCTCGCGCGGCGCGTTCACATTCGTTGCGCACGGTAACCGATCCGCCGCGCATTGAGCGCGACAGCAGTCGCTTCGCGACTCGCCCCGCCTCATCGGCGTTTCGCGGCGCGCTCATCGTGACGAACCCACATAGGCGGCCACGACGTCGACACGATTGTGACCGAGCTCCTGTGACAAAACCTGTCGTGCCGACCGATCAACGTCTTTGTCGACCAGCCGTGACCCGGCAACAACGGGCGCGACGGTGCCTGTGATCTGAGCGTAGCGCTCGCAAGCGTACGCGGCCCGCAGATCTCGGAGTGTGCCAAGGCCCACCGATGCTGCGCCGTTGCTCCATTCTTTTGACGCCTTGGTCAACCATTGCGCCAACGATTGTCCGGCCGGTATCAGCGTTAACCCGCCGCCCGCTACTTTATTCGCAAAATCAATTGCGAGCTTCGAGTTCTCTGACACCGGCACCCATCGATCGACATACCGGCCTCGGCCGCCTTTGGTGCCCGCCGTGATATTCACACGTCCGAGCGTCTCAGCCTGATGCTTCGCCAGCCTTAGGTCCAGAAGCGAGGCTTCCTTTCGCCGCAGTCCCAGTTCCCGACAAAGCAGACCTGCTGCAGCGACTCGCTCCTTACCTTGATCAATCAGTTTGTTTGCAACCGTTCCGACTCGATCACGATTGATTGCGCCAGGCGCCCGGGTCCTGACACCGGAC
>JAUHYO010000120.1 GCA_030426325.1 Gammaproteobacteria bacterium
CTCAAAATAATAAGCGATCACGCTGATCTTGTCGGGGACGATGCCGTCCGCGAATTCTTTGACAATGGCGGAACCATTGGTCGCTCATTGCAGAATGACTGGATTCTGCCGGACCCTGATCGCTACATCTCCGGTCGCCATGCAGCGATCGACTACAAGGGTGGCATTTACTACCTGATCGATACCAGCAGCAACGGCGTCTACGTCAACAATGAGATGGAACCGATCGGCAAAGGCAATCCACGCCGCCTGTTCGATGGCGATACGCTGCGCATGGGCGATTTTAAGTTTCGTGTGTCCGTCGATTCCGGCGAGAGCCTGGTCATGCCACTGGACACTGACGCGTCGAATGCTCCGGACCATAGCCAGCAACTGGTCGACGAGGTTTCCCTCAGGACCGGCATCAAACTGCTGGATGAAGAAGAGATTACCGGCGATGAGGAGTTTCAGTCCGTGTTGTTCGGCAGCGGCCCGAAGAAAACGGTGCCAGAGCCGAAGCCTGTATCCAAACCCCAGCCCAAACCGGAGAAGCCAGTCGCGAACGAATCATCGACGCTTGAAGTTTCGGCCGAAGATTTGTTTGATTCGTTTCTTGACGGTCTTGGCGTCAGCCGGGTGGAATTGCACCCGTCGGTTAACCGCCCGGAAATGATGATGACGGCTGGCCAGGTATTGCGCGAATTCGTCAAGGGTGCGACGGCTATGCTTGCCAGTCGTGCCAACCTGAAGAACGCCTTCCGCCTGGACCAGACCACGGTCCTGCCACGGCACAACAATCCGATGAAGTTTTCCGAGAACACCAACGACCTGATCAAGCAATTGCTGGTCGGTGGTGAGGGCGACTACCTCGGTGCCAAAGATTCCATTCGCGAAGTTTGCCGCGACCTGCTCAATCACCAGAACGCGTTTCTCGATGCGATGAACAGCGCATTTCTCGAGTTTGCTGATCGCTTCGAACCCGACGAGCTGCAGGAAGGATTTGATCGTACGCTTGGCGGCGGGCTATTGAGCTTCATGAACAAATCGAAGTACTGGGAACTCTACAAGGATCTGTATCCGATCATCACCGAGAAAGGCGGTGGCCGCTTCCCGCAGATGTTCGGCGAAGAGTTCGTCAAGGCATACGAGCGACAGGTCGCTGAATACCAGCGGCATGACCGCCAGGGTGGCCTCCCCGCGGTCAACACGGAAAATGCTGCCGCCCCGGTCGACGACCCTGACTTGATGACCACACAAAAGCTCGATGCCTCGCAACTTCCTCGCGAATCCCAGTCTGATAACGCGGATGCCGTCAACTCATTGGACGATACCGGCGTTAACGAAATCGATCGCAGCTTTATCGACGAACTGGAAAACTCTCTGTCGCAAGAAGTTTCGCAGGACCAGCTAAAAGCCTGATGCGAAACTAGCCGGCTTTGTTCTGGCGATTCTCGATCAGGTCCTCAACAACTCCCGGGTCAGCAAGCGTTGACGTGTCGCCGAGATTGCTAAAATCATCGGCAGCGACCTTGCGCAATATTCGCCGCATGATTTTTCCGGATCGCGTCTTCGGCAGGCCGGGCGCCCACTGAATCAGATCGGGTTTCGCGATCGGGCCGATCTCCTTGCGCACCCACTGCTCAAGCTCCTTTCTTAGTTCGTCGGTCGCCGCAACACCCTTCATCAGCGTGACATAGGCGTAAATGCCCTGCCCTTTGATATCGTGCGGGTAGCCAACGACAGCAGCCTCGGCCACGTCGTGGTGAGCGACCAGGGCGCTTTCCACTTCGGCGGTGCCCATGCGATGCCCGGAAACGTTGAGGACGTCGTCGACCCGACCGGTGATCCAGTAATAGCCATCCTCATCGCGGCGTACACCGTCACCGGTAAAATAATTGCCTTCGAAGGTTGAGAAGTAGGTTTCAACAAAACGCTGATGATCACCGTAGACCGTGCGCATTTGACCGGGCCAGCTGTCGCGGATGATCAGGTTGCCCTCGGTCGCACCGTCAAGCTCCCTGCCTTCACCATCCACAATCGCCGGCATGATGCCGAACAGCGGCTTTGTTGCCGATCCCGGCTTCAATGCAGTTGCACCCGGCAATGGACTGATCAGGATGCCGCCTGTTTCGGTTTGCCACCAGGTGTCGACAATCGGGCAACGCTCCTCGCCGACGACACGGTAATACCATTCCCAGGCCTCCGGGTTAATCGGCTCGCCGACGGAACCCAACAGCCGCAAGCTCTTGCGCGACGTATTCTTCACCGGACCATCACCGTCGCGCATCAGGGCGCGAATCGCGGTCGGCGCCGTATAGCAGATGTTGACCTGGTGCTTGTCGCAAACCTCCCAGAATCGCGACGAAGTCGGATAGTTCGGTACACCCTCGAACATCAGCGTTATGGCACCGTTGGCGAGCGGGCCGTAGACGATATAGCTGTGGCCTGTTACCCAGCCGACATCGGCCGTGCACCAGTAAACGTCGCCTGGGTGGTAGTCAAAAACGTACTCGTGCGTCATTGACGCGTAAACCAGGTAACCACCGGTCGTGTGCAGCACGCCCTTTGGCTTACCTGTTGATCCCGAGGTATAGAGAATAAAGAGCGGATCTTCAGCGCTCATTTCTTCGCATGGGCATTCGGTATCCACCTGCTTTTCGATGTCATGCAGCCAGACGTCGCGCCCATCGACCCAGTTGATGTCGTTGCCGGTATTCCTGACAACCAGGACTTTTTCCAGCGTCGTTACTTCTGCACGGGCGGCGGCAGCGTCAACATTGGCCTTCAACGGAATACCCTTGCCACCACGGACGCCCTCGTCGGAAGTGATGACAATATTCGATTCGCAATCCTGGATGCGTCCCGCCAACGCATCGGGTGAAAAGCCGCCGAAGACAACTGAATGAACGGCGCCGATGCGAGCACACGCAAGCATCGCGACCGCCGCTTCCGGAATCATGGGCATGTAGATCGTAATGCGGTCGCCTTTTTTCGCGCCTAGGGCTTTCAGCGAATTGGCAAACTTGCACACGCGATGATGGAGCTCGGCATAAGTAATCCTGAGGTCACGCTCAGGGTCATCGCCCTCCCAGATTATCGCAACATCGTCGGCCTTGGATTCAAGATGCCGGTCCACGCAATTGAAGCATGCGTTCAAAGTGCCGTCTTCATACCAACGAATGTGCAAGTCGTCTTTCGCGAAACTCACATCCTTGACCACACCGAAGGGCTTGATCCAGTCAAGACGTTTTGCCTGCTCGGCCCAGAAGCCTTCGTTATCGTCTATCGACCTCGCGTACATTTCTGCATAGTCACTGGCTTTGATCAGCGCACGTTTTTCAGCGTCGGCGGGTACCGGATGGATGTGTGATTCCATTGTATTACTGTCCTCTTGCTTCTAATTGTTTTGCAACCGCCAGCAGGCGGCGAGCTTGTACGAGATGCGGTCTGTCGATCATTTTGCCATCCATGCCAAGGGTTCCGGCCTCCGGGTTGGCAGCAAATAACTCAACAATTCGACTGGCATGGTCCAGTTCCGCCTGCGTCGGCGTGAAGGCAGCGTTGATCACATCGACCTGGGCAGGATGAATGGCCAACATGCCCGAGAACCCATCGCGCCGTGCCTTTGTTGCGTATTGTCGCAGACCCTCGGTGTTCTTGAAGTCAGTGAATACCGTATCAATGGCAGCGACTTCCGCTGCCGACGCGGCGAGCAGGCACATCGAGCGCGCCATCTCGTAGGTTGGCAACCAGTTGCCTTCCTCGTCCCGGTTCGTTGCCGCACCAAGTGCTGCGCTCAGATCCTCCGCACCCCAGGACAAGCCCAGCAAGCGCTCAGACGAGGCGACGTAGGAACCGAGCGTGAACAATGCTTCGGGCCGCTCGGTGCACAGTGAAATAATCTGCGTGCGGCCGGGTTCAATCTGGTGCCGTCCTTCAAGCTCGCTAAGGCGGGTGGCAAGTTCCATCACGGCGGCAGCACTGCGTGGCTTCGGCAAAACGATTCCGGCTGGCGCCGATGGCACGACAGCCTCAAGATCAGCAATCGCGTCGTCGTCATCGATTGGATTGATCCGGACCCAGACATTCTCCTTGCCCTGCAAATACTCAGAAGCCATGCGGCGGGCACCCGGACGCGCCTCGGCGGCAACGGAATCCTCGAGATCGAGGATCAGGGCATCGGCACCGCAATCACCCGCCCTGGCGAGCTTTCGCTCGCTATCGGCCGGTACAAACAGAAAACTGCGAATCATGTTGGCCGGCGAAGCATCAGGGCCGATCGTTTGCACTCGCCGACCAGGTCATTGTTTTGATTGAATGCCCGGTGCCTGAAGATGACGATGCCATTGTCCGGTCGTGACTTGCTTTCACGAAGCTCGAGGACCTCGGTTTGAATATTGATCGTGTCCCCGCAAAACAATGGCTTGGGAAAGCGCACCTCATCCCAGCCGAGATTGGCCACGGTCGTCCCGTGCGTCGTATCGTTGACTGAAATACCGACCATGAAGCTCAAGGTCAGGCAGCTGTTGACCAGCGGCTTGCCGAACTCGGTTTTTTTCATGTACTCGGCATCGAGGTGCAGCGCCGCGGGATTGTGCGTCATGGTGGTCATGAGCACATTGTCCGTTTCGGTGATCGTTCGTCGAATAGGATGGTCGAAGACCTGACCAACGGTGAATTCCTCGAAATACAGTCCCGGCATTGTGGCCTCTGGGTTTCACTTGGATTCGACATTGTGCCAGCGTCGCGCGGATCAATACAGGCTGTGCTCGCCGACTGCGCCCTGGCGCTGACGTAAGGCGGTATCGTCAGCCAGCGTTGTTCGATTCCCGGAGGGACGCGCGACTTGCCCTCTCGATTGCCTCCTGGATCAGTTCACGCGCTTTTTCAGATCCGTACCAGTCGCCGATACGAACCCACTTGCCCGGTTCGAGGTCTTTGTAATGCTCAAAAAAATGTTCGACCTGCTGCATTGTAATGTCCGGCAAGTCAGTGTGCTCGATGACGTGATCGTAGCGCTTGGTTAGTTGATGCCCCGGAACGGCGATGACCTTTTCATCCTGCCCGGCGTTATCTTCCATAATCAGGACACCGACCGGACGCACGTTGATAACGCAGCCCGGTACAAGTTCGCGCGTATTGACGACAAGCACGTCTATCGGATCGCCGTCCTCGGACAGCGTATGCGGCACAAAACCGTAGTTTCCCGGGTACGACATCGGTGTATACAGGAAACGATCGACAACCAGGGTGCCCGCCTCTTTGTCCAGTTCGTACTTGATGGGCTGCCCACCCAGCGGAACCTCGATGATGACGTTTACGTCTTCGGGTGGATTATTGCCGATCGAAATGGCGTCAACTCTCATTCAAAATTCCTTAAGGCCAGGGATATACATCAGATGTAAGGAATTGTAACAACTCTTATTTGTCTTTTCTGTTGCATTCATTCTGCTGGTAGCCTGCATACCGGATTCACTGGAATCAGAATCATGAAAATTGCAGTTTTTGGCGGAACGGGTTTTGTCGGAAGCCATGCGGTCGAGGCGCTGGTGGATGCGGGTCACCAGGTGTCTTTGCTTGTTCGCTCCGGTAGCGAACATAGAGTCCCCGACGCTGTGATTTGGCGCCGGGTCACAGGCGACCTGAGCGATGAAATGGCGCTGGACGCGGTTTTATCGGATTGCGATGCAGTGCTCTACAGCGTCGGACTGCTTAAGGAATTCCCAAAGCGAGGCATCACCTACGAAAATGCGCAATACCAGGGCGTCGTGCGCGCGGCAGCAGGCGCAAGCCGACACGGCGCAAAACGTTTCGTCCTGATCAGCGCAAACGGCGTCAAAAAGCCGGGCACGAAATATCAGGAAACCAAACTTCGCGCCGAGCAGCACCTGGCGAACAGCGATCTGGAAGTGACGATTTTCCGGCCGTCTGTGATGTTCGGCGACCCTGGCGGCAGAATCGAGTTTGCCACGCAGCTGCACCGCGACATGGTCGCGACGCCCTTGCCGGCGGTCGGCTTCTTCTCGGGCTTCATGCCGGGACGTGGCCAGGTCCTGATGTCGCCAGCTTATATCGGTGATGTCACGAAAGCGCTTTGCAACGCATTTGAATCGCCAACGGCCATTGGCCAGACCTATTTGATCGGCGGACCGGAGATTCTCTCCTGGCCGGAAATGATCCGACGTATCGCTGCTGCTGTTGATCGTAAGAAATGGATCGTCCCGATGCCAATCGGCTTGATGAAGTTCGCTGCGTTTCTGTTCGGCTGGCTTCCATTTTTTCCAGTGACCCGCGACCAGTTGACCATGCTTGCTGAAAGCAATATCGCCGATCCGCACGCACTCGAAGAACTTGCCGGTGAGGCTTTAACGCCAATGAACAGCAAGAGCCTTGCGTACTTGAAAAAAGCGGAGTCACAGTAGATGAACGCATTGATGAAACTGAAAACGTTGCTGGCAGGTTCTGTCCTGCTGACGATCCTGCCCGGCTGCACCGGTGTACCCGACGGCGTCGAAACCGTGAACGGCTTCGAACTGCAGCGCTACCTCGGCACCTGGTACGAAATTGCCCGCCTCGACCACAGCTTCGAGCGCGGGCTCTCACAGGTAACAGCCGAATACACGCTGCGCGATGACGGTGGCATACGCGTCGTCAATCGAGGTTACGACGCGTCGGCCGGCAAATGGGACGAAGCGATCGGCAAGGCATACTTCACCGGCGACAGTGACGTCGGCCAGTTGAAGGTCTCATTCTTCGGGCCGTTTTATGGCGGATACAATATTATCGAGCTGGACAAAGTCGACTACCAGTTCAGCCTGGTTGCGGGACCTGATCGAAGCTACCTGTGGATACTCAGCCGAACGCCGCAAATGGACGCTGCAACACTGGAGAAACTCATTCGAAAAGCCAAACAGCTGGGCTTCGCGACAGACGAACTTATCCTTGTGGAGCAGTCTGCGCGATCCACTCTCGAACCCTCTGCTCAATAAACGGCATGGGCGCGGACGCGACGTTGAGTACCTGCTGATTAAAGTCCCGGATATCGAATGCGTCGCCCAGCGCTTCCCTCGCTTCTTCTCGCAGGGCCAGGATTCTCAGCTGCCCGAGTTTGTAGCCGAGCGCTTGTGCCGGCCAGACGACGTAACGTTCAATTTCGGAGGTTGATGTCGCCCGATCGAGGCCTTCGGTTGCCACCATGTAATCGATCGCCTGCTCGCGGCTCCACTTTTTAGCGTGCATCCCGGTGTCAGTGACCAGGCGAACGGCCCGATGAAGCTCAGCCTGCAATCGTCCCAGGTTCCCAAACGGATCGTCATCGTAGACGCCAATTTCCGCCGCCAGTTGTTCGGCGTAGAGCGCCCAGCCCTCGCCGCTGGTATTGGATGCCAGGGCTTTTTCAATCGGCGGCGTTTCGCGTTCCATTGCCGACGCACCGTCAAGGTGATGACCGGGAACCGCCTCGTGGTAACTCAACGTGCGTAGCGTCCAGCTCGGGTGCAGGGCCGTGTCCCTGAGATTGATAAAGTAGTAGCCGGGACGTGAGCCGTCAGGCGCGGGATTGTTGTAGTAGCCCATCGGCGCCGAATCCTGGCTGAACTCGGGAACCGCCTGGACTTCGACCCGATGTTCCGGCAAGTCACGGAACAGCTCCGGCAAACGCGCATACATGTCATTTACATAGGCGCGAACGTCGCTCAGGAGCTTGTCGCGTCCTGCCGGGTCGTTGCTGTAGATAAAACGCGGCTCAACGTTCAGGGCCTGCAAGCGGTCACCGACCGAACCATCGGTGTAACCTTCCGATCGAAGGATCACGTCCATCTCGGTGGTAATGCGTTCCACTTCCGCGAGGCCGGTCTGGTGGACCTCCTCGGCGGTCAGGTGCGAATCGGTCATGTGTCGAATCATCGCGGCATAAAGGGCCTCACCGTTTGGCAGTCGCCAGATGCCCGCATCATGCGGTGCCGATGACTTGATTTCGCCTAAGTAGTCGGCAATCCGCTGGTACGCGGGAATCACGTCGGCACTCAGGATCTTGAGCGCTCGATCACTGTAGTCACTTGCGTTCTCGACACCGGCTTTTTCAAGCTTTGCCTTGAACGTCAGGTACATCGGATTTTGATCAGCGGCCGGCGCGACGAATGCCTGCACCACCGCCAGCGATTTTTCGACGATGAAATCCGGCGGAATTGCCCCCTGTTGCACGCCATGACGATAGCTGTCGAGTGAGCCATCCAGCGCTCTGCGAACGCTTGCCAGTCGTTCGAGGTAGATCTCGGCATCGGCTGCATTGGTAACCGGCTGCTGCGAGTTCAGGAAGTTTGGAATATCGACCGTCGGTCCTGAGTTTTGATTAATGACGAATGGCATGTACCACATCGTCCACGCGCCCGCTGTCGTGCCATAGTCAACAACACGCGACGGCGACAACATGCCATCGAACAGCATTGTCAGCATCGCGTGCGTACGCTGCCGGTCCGGGTCAAGCGTTGCGGCATCAATGGCTTGCAGCTTTTGAAGTGCACGCTCCAGCGCCTCAGTACGCGCCGCTTCGCCTGCAACGGAACGGTCCATCATGCGTCGCGAGGTACCGGGCGCAATCTCCTCGGGCAAACCAACCTGGGTCGCCGCCTCGGGCACGTGGGAGAAAAAAGCAACCGTCATTTCCTGCGCCGCCGCATCGAACTGCTCCAGCGGTGTTGGCTGACCTGAACTGGATGGCTTTTCGGCCCCGCACCCGACACTCAGAATGGCTGCAAAGACCAGGATGGCGAGATTGAGTTTCATCTGGATTCCCCGGTGACTTTGAGGCCCATACTACCGGACAATGCCCGCCATTTTTCGACTCGGTCACATCCTTAAAAAGATCGATTGACAAACATCCGGCTGTGATTATAGTACCGCGATTATGAGGCGGGCAGTCCCGCCACGACCCGAAGGGCCGGGCCGGTTTTCACTCGCAGGTCGCCCAACTGCACTGTAGGATGTTTGATGAAAACCGCCAC
>JAUHYO010000121.1 GCA_030426325.1 Gammaproteobacteria bacterium
GCTCGACTACACAACCGACGCCTTGTACTCGGTCGACCTGGCCGGCAGCGGTGATCGAAACGTCGTGTCGGACAACACTGGCGTCGGTACCGGTATCAATTTCAATATTCCCTACAGCGTCGAAATGGATGCCGAAAACAACCGTCTCTGGTACACCGACTACGGCGCCGATATCGTCGCGACGGTTGATCTCGCGACCGGTGATCGAACAGTGGTCACCGACAATGCGAGCAGCTCCGGCATCCCGCTCACTAACCCGTACTACATTGCACTTGACCTCGCCAACGACAGAATCTTTGTCTACGACCTCATCGTGGCGGGTGTCCTTGTGATTGATCTAGGCAGCGGCCAGCGGGCGATCGCGTCCAAGTACTAGGGCAGTGGCCCGCTTTGATTTGCTGATACTATGCTGACCGGCAGGGGTCGACGCGCAGCGCGTCCTTGCCTGCGGATGTTTCCGGCTTCATCAGACATGACGAGGCCAACGCGGCGCTTGCGCAGATTTTGACGTTAAACGGTACTTCGGTCGATACTCGCGGGAAATGCTTGATACGGCATCGGAGAGGCAGAGCGCGATTGACGGGAGGCAAGGGCCCGATGATCGACGGCTGCAAGTTGAGGTGCCTTGCCGTCTTAATTTCAGGGCTATCGATTAAAATTACCGATCATAACCGGAGAGACACAGTTGGCAGGTTCGACTCTTTTAACACTGCTGGATGACATTGCAACGCTTCTTGACGATGTTGCGGTGCTGTCGAAAGTCGCGGCAAAGAAAACAGCAGGAGTACTCGGCGACGATCTTGCGCTCAATGCCGAACAGGTCTCGGGTATCCGGGCGGAGCGCGAACTTCCCGTCGTGTGGGCGGTTTTCAAGGGATCAGCCGTCAACAAGACCATTATGGTACCCGTCGCATTGCTGCTCAGCGCCTTCGCCCCCTGGACGATTATTCCCTTGCTCATGTTGGGCGGCGCGTATCTCTGTTTCGAGGGCTTCGAAAAAGTTACGCATCGCTACTTGCATGCAGCGGATGAGAAGGAAGAGCACAAGGAACGCCTGAAGGCGGTCGCTGACAAGAAAGTCGACATGGTGGCGTTCGAAAAGAAGCGGATTCGTGGCGCGATTCGGACGGACGCCATTTTGTCCGCTGAGATCATTGTCATTGTTCTCGGCACTGTGCAGGAAGCCGACCTAGTAACGAGGATTGTAGTTCTGACGTTCCTCGCTGCTGCAATTACCGTCGGCGTGTACGGACTGGTCGCCGGTATCGTCAAGATGGACGATGTTGGTTTGCACCTGCTGGAAAAACCCGGCGAAACGCGCCTGGCAAGTTTTCAGCGCTGGTTCGGCGCAGGAATCCTTCGGGCGGCGCCAAAACTCATGCGGACGCTGTCTATCGTCGGCACTGCCGCCATGTTCCTGGTCGGCGGTGGCATCCTGGCGCATGGCGCGCCGTTATTGGCAGAAGGCTTACACCTGGTTGAAGCCTGGGCCCACGGCCTGCCAGCAGCCCGCGGCATCGCTGGTATTGTTGCAGCGATGTCCTACAACGGCCTAATCGGTCTTATCGCAGGAGGCATTCTTGTAGGGGCCTTCCTTGGCGTCAAGCGCTTGTTACCGAATCGCGCCGCCGCGCATTAATGCCAGACATTCAGGTTGGCTTTCGAAATCGCAAGGTCATGCGATCCGACTCGCCGATGGCCTGTGTGTCCGGATTGTCGGTGCTTGAGGGCGGCAAACGCCAGACGAAGCCGTCGGCAGGGTCGTTGGGATTGGCGTTAATCTCACTGGCTTCTTCCAGCACGAACCCGGCCCGTTCAAAGGCAGCGACAACATCACTTTGCTTTAAGTATCCATTGTTGCCGCTAGCGAACGCGGCATCAGCATCTTCCGGCGCGCGGTGCTGCACGACGCCGACGACACCGCCGGGCTTTAGCACGTCAAACGCTTCAGACAGTGCGACATCGATAAGCGGTTCGTCGAATCGAAACAGGTGGTGCAACGCCCGGATGAACAGGACCGCGTCAGCCTGACCATTCTCACTATCCGGAATATCGTCAATCGTGTAGCCAACAATCGGTTGAGCGGTCTCGACGCCGTCAACGCTCATGTAGCGGCTCATTTGCGAAATATCGGCACCAAAGCGTTCGTACCTGTCTTCACCCCAGTTGTTGAACATCTGAGCCCAGAGGCTATGCGGATAGGTCACGCCGATCATTCGGCCGTGCTCGGCAGTGAAAGGGGTCAGGATCTGGGTATACCAGCCGCCGTTGCCGGGCAGGACCTCGACGATGGTCATGTCCGCTTCAATGCCGAAGAAAGAGAGGGTCTCCAGCGGGTGACGCCATTTATCACGGGCCCGGTTTTCATCGCGACGTTCGTGGGCAATGATGTCCGAAAGGGTGGCGCCAGCGGCTTGATCGTTAGCGGGCAACTCCGCTGTGGCTGAAGCGGGCTCAGAGCCGTTGGAACAGGCGGCCAGAAACAACGCCATTGCGCTCACAATACTTATAGCCTTCATGAGATCCTCCTGGGGAATCGGTCATTCCAATGCTAAAGCAAGTTACCACAGAAACAAGTGGCCCAGACTGTGACTAGTGCCCGCGCAATTCACCGCCAGATCTAAGATCATCAATGGCAACGACGCGGATTCGCCGATCAGGACGCCCCTATGTATTTACGCTATCAAACCGCCGTCTTGTTGCTGGCTCTGGC
Organism: Gammaproteobacteria bacterium; assembly: GCA_030426325.1. Lineage (GTDB taxonomy): Bacteria > Pseudomonadota > Gammaproteobacteria > Steroidobacterales > Woeseiaceae > UBA1847. The sequence goes on from JAUHYO010000121.1 coordinate 2,714, forward strand.
TTGTTTAGTGCCCGATACCGCGAAAGCCCAGGTCTACAAGTGCGTGGCCGAGAATGGGGCGTTGACCTTTTCCCAGACACCCTGTCCGGACGAGGGCAGCAAAGTCACGGTGATGTCGTCGTCCGGCAGTTCAAATCGCGAGGCGGCAGACTGCGATCACGCGCGCCGTTTCGCGCTCAATACGGCTCAACAAATGCGATCAGGTGCCGACTCGACCACGATCTTCAATAACTACGGCGGCCTTGGCGCGTTGTCGCGGGGCTCTGTGAGTTTGATCAGCTACGTTTTTCAATTTCGCACGAATGACGACGTTTCCGCGGTAAGAGTCTCGGCGTTGGCTACGGCCAAGTGCCAGGCGAGGGCGTTCGGCGATGTCAGTTGTGAGCAACTGCCTGCGTCATTTACGAGTCGGCTTGGCGGTTGCAATATAGACGATGACGAGGCTGCGACAGCTGTTGTTGACCAAAGCCGGCATTTGGGTACCCAGGCACATCAGTTCAGTCTCGCCAGTGGTCAGGCGGAGAACAATCGTTCATCGGAAGAAGCGAGTAATTCGCGTGCGCGCGAGGAACAAGACAGAGCGAGAGAGGAAGAAATGCGCCTGGAGTGCAGAGACAGGTACGATTCGCAAATCGACAGCATCAATGCGCGCTTGCGTAGTGGCTATACCATCAGTCAGGGCGAGACTCTGAAAAGCCGGCGCCGTGATCTCGAAGCGAGGAAGCGCGACTGCTGACAGAAAACATCTTTTTCCTACTAAGCTCGTCCCTCGACCGCTAGAACAACGCGACGTAGTGTCCACTAACTTAGCTTCGTGCTTCGCGTCAGACAGTCTGCTGATTGGAGTCGGAAATAAATCAGTCACTTACGGAAACAACACACTATCCCCAAAAAGACATCCGCCTTGACTGATCGCAAAGTGTAAGTAATTTCGAGTCCGGGTATTATTATGCCCAACGGACCAGTAGTTAGTCAGGCATCCAACCCTCCAATTTCAAGGAAACTGAATCTTGGAAGACGATGATTTTGATTTGGAGAATGCCCTTCCCGGGGATGGCCAAGTGCATCGTTTTGTTTCCAAGGTATTCCGCGACGCCGTTCAGAGAAAAGCCTCCCGTATACGCTTCACAAGATCGTTCAACGGAACCCTTCCGGTTCGAGCGTTAGATTCCAATTGGGGTATCTCCGAGCAATGGAGAGGCAAATGCTTCTCAGTGCTCACTGAGCATGATGGCAAGTTTCAGAAAGTTGCTGCTCCCCCATTAGTACTGTGGGCCAGCACGATATCACGCATCAAGGCCCTTGCAGGGATGGTCGACTACGGCCCGAAAGTTTCAAAACAAGGTGAATTCAACCTGGATTCAGGCGCCATCGGAAACGCGATATTTCGAGTCACTTCGAACCCGAATCCGTATCGGGACACGGACCTGACAATTGAAGTAATTATTGAGACTGACCGCGGATAATGTATATTGCAAGCGTTTTTCACAAAAGTTGCAAACAATGTCGAACGCAGGACAAGCGAGGAAATCACAAAGTTACAATGTGTAATCTATTCTGAATAATAATAGGGAAATGCGAAGCAGCTGCAAGAATAACGATGACAATTAAAGAGTTACGAAATTACAAAATGTAATCTATGCCTCTTTGGAAAATTGATCGAGCATCTCGTGATACAGCGCATTGTCTTTCTCAGCGAGGATCTGAAAAACCAGGGAAAAATGCTCGAGATCTGAGCGGGAAATCGGCCGGCCGTCTGGACACCAAATTTTACCTCTGACTGCGCGAAATCCGGACCACTCCGGACCGAGTACTTTCTGATCACGATAGAGCCGAAAAAGTCGGAGCACGGGCGTCGGTGGTTTGCGTCGACCGGACTTGAAATGGTGAGCGCTGCCAACGGAAATGCCGCAAACCTGAGCAATGAATTCTGCAGAATAGCCGCTAAATGGGCTGAGAAAATCCCGGGATTTGGCGCGTCTACCCACAATTGGACTCAGAATCTCTTCCCGAGACTCGAAGGGCGCCAGCGATTAATAAAAAACAGTTTGGCAATGCTGTCTCTGAAGTCAAGAAATTTCGAATAACCGGCCTGTCAAATTCCGCGTACTCAGGGCGCAACTGTCCCGTCAAGCCAAGGGACAGTTGAAAAAAACTGCCTTCACCTGGCGAACTGCAACCGGGAGGAACGCCTGCGCCGGTGCCTGTGCATCGCTGCTACGGCCTGGGGGACCCAGCCTCTCCAGTGCCTGCGGATTGCTCCTACAGTGATCTCAGATTTGCTGAGACCTTCGTGCTAATCATCACCAGGGGGCCGGGGCGCGCTCCGCTAACGCGTGAGCGTGCCGCGGCCCAACTAGTGGCGCTTACCTGGCTGACGGTCCTGAGCCAGTACCAGGAACTCCTGAATGAACTTAAACGCAGCCGGCAGGTTAGGCATCGTGGCGCCTGGCCGAAAGACCGCGAGAAGCTCCAACGTCCCGCAGCTTGGACACTGCGAGGCGGCAAGCCGCGCTAATCCAACGCCGTCGAATCGGAGAACGCGGCCATCTTCCTCGACGATCGGCGAACCGGTCTGGCAGGAGAAACAGTCAAGGTCGATGACGTCCACCTGGTCCTGCAAGATTGTCGAATTCTGATAGCGCATAAAAAAACGGTGCATCCTTTAGAACACACCGTGAATAGAGAGAAAATTGAAAGAATTAGACTACGTTGGAGACCTGAGATTACCTACGCATAATGTATATTATGTTAAATAACGGATGGGAATGAAAAGCCTCATTACACCAGTGGTGCCCTCCATCCCGCAGCAATAGCTTCTTCCTCCGACCGGAACCAGCGCTCACCCTTGGACTCATCAATCATCGTGGCGTCATATTTGGACGTTCCCGGGACGTGGTAAATCTTTTCGCCCTTGCTGTTGATGTTGCCCTTGATAATTCGCGCCTCAGCGTCTTTTGAATCATTACTGGCGCGATCCCGATGCCAGGTTTCAAGCTGCTGCGTGGCAAAGTTCGGATCACTGAGCGCTTCGTCGCCTTTGTCCGAATGGTAGACATCCAGAATCCAGCCCTGGATATCGGCATCGCCAACATAGTCGATGTTGCATTCACCCATGGTTATAACGCCGCTCTTTTGCAGAGCGTGCTCCTTGACCGGCTGTCCGTCGACAAACGTGCCGTTTGTGCTCTCCAGGTCGACCAGCATGGCACCCTCGGGCGTGCTGATCACCAGCGCGTGGTGGCGGCTGACCGAGGCATTGACTATGCGTACGTCGCAAAGCTTGCCGCGTCCGATCAGGACGTGTCCGCGGTCCAGCCGGTATTCGGTGATGGCGCCATCACCGTTGCGAACCATCAGTCGACCAACATTCGGTGCGTTCGGGTCCGAACGTCCACCGGCCAGCTGATCCGCGGTCGGCTGTCGAATACCCCCTGAGTGCGCCGTAGAACTCGCCCTTTCAACCACGTCGGTAGTGACCGGCAAGGCGCCCGTCGCGACCGCCATTGCATGGCATGCGGCAAACAAGCGACTTATTTCATCCGTTGAACCGCCTGTCAGTTCGTGCAGCTTCGTTATCGCATCGAACTCAAAAACATGGGCTATATCGCCCATACCTATCGATTTGACCCGACACATCAGGTAATCCCGTGCCTCAGTCAACGTAAACGGCAGAAGCTCGATGCAGGGATCCGGCCGAATGGGCATGGATTGCAGCAACGCTTCGTAATGCGCCTCGCTCGCGTCCGGGCGCCCTGCCATGATGAGAAACAGGCCACGACTGCCATCGGGCTTCAGATCGAGGATTCGTTTGATTGACCTGAGGAACCAGCTCCCACATGCCTGGGTTTCCTCGAAACACAGTACTGTTCGCGCCTTGTGCCTGTCTTGAAACGATAAAAACAGCTGAAAAACGTTTTCGAGATCGGCGAGGCTTAAGTCCGTTGGGTCAAAGCCAATCCCACGAATTATCGTTCGCATCGCGGCAAGCTCGTCACCTGGCGGTTCGGTGATCCGCACGACCGTAATTTCGCCATCCAGGCGAGACAGGAAATGATTGATCAGGTAGCTCGCGCCACACTTGCCTTCACTGGCAATAATTGCCGTTGGGCGGCCCCGCTGGAACGCTGTGCACAATTGTTGAAGCGCATGCCGATAGCCGCTGGTCGGAACAGCCTTTAGGGACTTTTCCTGGAATGACGGTGCGGGCGCTGGCTGGGCAAGGTGCTGATGACTCAACGATGTCACCTCGGATTGGCCTCTTACTTGCTCGAGTGAAAGGCTCTTCTAATCATTGTTTTTATCGGTCACGACAGTGTATGCCCCGCGAAAGTTTATGTAAAGTGGAGCGCGAGAACAATGGGTTAAGTCGCGGATATTTAAAGAATAGTACAACTGAGCAAAATCGCAACTAATTGGGCAGTACGGCCGTCAGCCCGCTGAGATAGTCGCGGAACAGGTGGATGTCGTCATGCCCTGCCCCGGCGATCACCAGCAGCCTCGACGCGTCCGGTGTGGATGCAGCCAGTGCACGACTGTGCTTGAGCGGGATCAGGCGATCCGCGGAGCCATGCACCAGCAGAATCGGTGCAGCAATGTCGCCGATGCGCTGATCGGTTCGCATTGGATACCTAACCAGCCATTCAGGCAAAAAAGGATACTGCTGCCGGGCCATGGCGATCATACTGGTGAACGGTGAAACCAGGATCACCAGCTCGGAATCGACATCGACCGCGAGCTTCGCGGCCAGTGCCGTGCCGAGAGACCGCCCGTAAATCACAATAGGCTTCGTGGTGTATTGAGATGCCACGTGATCCCAGGCCGTCCGTACGTCCTGGTGCAGCTGCGGTTCGCTTTCGATTCGCCCTGTGCTCTTGCCGTAACCGCGATAATCAAGCATGAACATGTCGTAATTAATGCGCCGATAGAACTCCGCTTCGCTGGTCCACGAAGCAAGATTCCCGCCGTTGCCGTGCAGGAAGAAAATCAGCCCGCGAGGATCAGCCTGCCGAAAATGCAGTCCGTTGAGTTCAGCGCCGTCGACCGGAATCCTTACCTCCTCGAACGGCACCTTGAATTCGAATTCGTAATCCGGAGCAAGCGGCGTCCCCGGGAAGATCATCGATTCCTGCGTGGCAAACAGGTAGCCGAAAAAAGCCACAAATGCCAATACCGGGGTCAGGATGACCGCGGCAAAACCCTTGATGAGAACTGCTTTCGTGTTCGTTGCCATAGTCTACTTGCGCCGTGCCGTCTAAACTGCGACTAACCAGCAGGAGAATACCTGATTCGGACACCCATAATGACGGACTACAAACCCATAGATTGCAGTGACTACGACTACCTGGAAATTGCCTGCATGGACCGATACGAGATTGAAGTGACGCATACCGGCGGCACCCTCGTCGGTATTGCCGACGGGCTGGAAACGCGAGATGGGGAGGAATTTCTCAGTGTCCGGATTGGCGCCGAGGCCATCGAGGCAGTCCGTATCGACTTCATCCAGGAATTGAGGGTGCTAACGGATACGGCCCGGTTCCGGCAACACCGGTTTCAAACATCAGCCGGATAAAATAAGGGCGCCCAATCAGGCGCCCTTATCCATCGGTTTGGTATCTGGACCTAGGTCTGGTCGTCGATTTTGGCGCCGATCGCAGCGCGAGCGATGCTTTCAATGCCATTGTCACGAGAAGATTCAGATTTGTAGCTCTGGCTCGTGCCAATAACCTGGCCATTCGTTGATTTCAGGTTAAAGCGGAACGCGCCACTGGAGGTCGTGGTTTTCTCGAAGCACTTCGGGTTCGAGCAGTTTTTCTGTACGGATGCGATTCCATTCGTACAAGAGCTTTTCGCTTTGTAGCCCTCACTGGAAAGAATGGTTTCGCCGTTGCCGGCTTTCAGGCGAAAACGGAACTCGCCAGCCTTGTCTTTGTAGCACTCAAATTTACCCGCCATTATTGATCCTTTTGTTCTGTGTATCGGAGTGTGACCAAATTACACACGCCAACCGGCCGAAAAGCAAACCCAACGTAATATTGATCGATCGTTAAAATGCAGGGATATGCTATCGGACAGCCGCGAGAGATCGCTGTGGCGCTACCTTCGGCGGTTCATCAGACGACAGCCGGGCTTTTGCGGCGTGGATTTCATCCATGACATCGACTGAGGTTGTGCCAACGGGCCCACCTTCGCCTTCAGCCGCCATCTGCGCCCTGACATCCTGCTCCCATATTTGCAGGATCCGTCGTCGCAAGGC
>JAUHYO010000122.1 GCA_030426325.1 Gammaproteobacteria bacterium
CGATACGAAGATTGCAGTTTTCGATCTCGGTGGCGGAACGTTTGACGTCTCAATTATCGAGATAGCCGAAGTCGACGGCGAGCACCAGTTCGAAGTCCTGGCGACCAATGGCGATACATTCCTTGGTGGTGAAGACTTTGACATGCGTGTCATTGAATATCTCACGTCGGAGTTTGAGCACGACAGTGGTGTTGATATCACGTCAGACCCTCTGGCCATGCAACGCCTGAAAGAGGCTGCCGAAAAAGCCAAAATTGAGCTGAGTTCGCAGCAGCAAACAGAAGTTAACCTGCCCTACATCACAGCAGATGCCAGCGGACCGAAACACCTCAATATCAAGCTGACGCGTGCAAAACTCGAGTCGCTGGTTGATGAGTTGATTGCGCGCACGATCGGTCCGTGCAAGACGGCTTTGAAAGATGCCGGCCTGAAAGTCAATGAGATTGACAACGTCATTCTTGTCGGCGGTCAGACGCGCATGCCGAAGGTTCAGGAAGAAGTTCAGAATTTCTTTGGACGTGAACCCCGACGTGACGTCAATCCGGATGAAGCGGTTGCTCTTGGCGCTGCGATTCAGGGCGGCGTTCTCTCGGGTGACGTCAAAGACGTCCTGCTGCTCGACGTGACTCCTTTGTCGCTGGGCATTGAGACGCTCGGTGGTGTCATGACCAAGCTGATCGAGAAGAATACGACGATCCCTGCCAATGCGGAGCAGGTATTCTCGACGGCTGACGATAATCAGACCGCCGTGACGATTCACGTGCTGCAAGGCGAGCGCGAACGCGCCGTGGACAATAAATCGCTCGGACGATTCGATCTGGCGGATATTCCGCCGTCACCTCGCGGCATGCCGCAGATCGAAGTGACCTTTGATATTGATGCGAACGGCATTCTCAATGTATCTGCCAAAGACAAGGCGACGGGCAAGAGCCAGAACATCGTCATTAAGGCATCGAGCGGCTTGTCCGATGAAGAGATTGAAAAAATGGTTGCCGATGCGGAAAGCCACGCGGAAGAGGATCGCAAGTTCCGTGAGCTGGTCGATACTCGTAACCAGGCAGACGGGCTGATTCATGCAGCGGAAAAGACGCTGAAGGACCTGGGCGAAAAAGCAACAGCCGAGGAGCGTCTGGCCGTCGAGAACGCGGTTTCGGATCTCAAGAAAGCGCTGGAAGGTGACGACAAGGAAAAAATCGAAGCCAAAACGACAGCGCTGGGTGAGGCCTCCGCAGGACTTGCGCAAAGGTTGTACGAAGAAAAGTCGGCAAGCGCTGATTCGGACGACGCCAGTAGTGAGACGTCGAGCGACGATGTAGTTGACGCTGAATTCGAAGAAGTCGACAAAGACGACGATGCGAAATCGGCCTAGTAATTTCTGACTAACAAATAAGCAATAGATCGGGCGCCAGAATGGCGCCCGACCACCAAGAAAAAACTATGGCCAAGCGCGACTACTACGAAGTTCTCGGGATCTCCAAATCGGCCAGTGCCGACGAGATCAAAAAGTCCTACCGGCGGCTCGCGATGAAACATCATCCTGACCGCAACAAGGACGGAGACAGTGCGTCCGAAACAAAATTCAAGGAGGCGAAAGAGGCCTACGAAGTCCTTAAGGACCCTGAAAAGCGTGCTGCGTATGACCAGTATGGGCATGACGGCTTACGAGCCAGGGCAGGTGGACACGGTGGCTTCGGTGCCGAAGGCTTCGGCGATATCTTTGGCGATGTTTTCGGCGACATTTTCGGCGGCGGACGTCGAGGTGGCGGTTCGCAGGTTTTCCGAGGTGCTGATCTCGGTTATGAACTGAAACTGGAGCTCGAAAGAGCCGTCGCTGGTGATACGGTTGAAATAGACGTACCGACGCAGGTCAGCTGCGAAACCTGTAAGGGCAGCGGTGCCCGCAAGGGAACGTCGCCGGAGTCATGCACGACCTGTGGTGGCGTTGGCCAGGTTCGCATGCAGCAAGGGTTCTTCTCGGTGCAGCAGACTTGTCCTGCGTGTAAGGGTGTTGGCACAACCATCAAAGATCCCTGCGGTGATTGCCACGGGCGGGGACGGATTCGCAAGACGCGCACACTTTCAGTGAAAGTTCCGGCGGGTGTTGATGATGGGGACCGGATTCGGCTGTCTGGAGAGGGTGAGGCCGGCCGCAATGGCGGTCCGCCGGGTGACCTTTACGTGGAAATCCGCGTCAGCAAGCACAAAATATTTGAACGGGATGGCGCCAACCTGGCTTGCGAAGTGCCTGTCAGTTTCGCCACGGCAACGCTGGGCGGCGAAGTTGAGTTACCGACACTGGACGGTAACGTTTCGTTGAAGGTTCCGGCCGGCACGCAATCCGGAAAAACGTTTCGATTGCGGGGCAAGGGCGTCACGACGGTTAGAGACCCTCGCAAAGGTGATCTGTTTGCACAGGTTTCAGTTGAAACTCCGGTCAATCTGAACGCCGAGCAGCGCGAGTTGCTGGAAAAATTCGACAAGTCGCTGCGGACTGGTGGCGACAAGCACAGTCCGCGGGCCGAAAGCTGGCTGGATACCGTCAAGCGATTCTTCGACCGCATTAGCTAGAATCATCGTCACAAGCAACTTTGGGGCTCGTTATTAATTCGATTCGGATTGCAATTGCAGGTGCAGGCCGCATGGGCCAGGCATTGGCTGCATCAATCGACGACCAGTCCGATCTGCTGCTTGCAGGCGTCTGGCGCCGGGGCGGTGATATCGATGCGTTGCTGGAAAACGCCGATGTTGTGATTGATTTCAGTCTTCCGGAAGCGACTGCGGAGGTCTTGAACGCCTGGATGACACGCTTAAACGTGAGGTTCAGGCGGCCGGGGAGCGTGTGCCGCTGGTCTACGACCGCAACATGAGCCTCGGCATTGCAGTGCTTGAACGCTCGGTCCGGGAAGCCGCCGCGACACTGGGAACCGCATTCGAGGTTTCAATAGCCGAAGTTCACCATGTTCACAAGAAAGATGCGCCATCCGGTACTGCGCTGAAACTCGGCGAAGCGATAGCCAGGGCGCGCGGCGAAGCCAGCACCGACGGCATTAAATTCGAATCGGAACGGCGCGGTGAGGTGCCGGGTGACCACCAGGTAATGATGCGAACGGCAACGGAAACGCTGACATTCGGCCACAGCGTGACAACCCGGCAGGTTTTTGTCGACGGTGCGCTTCGCGCTGCACGGTGGGTGGTCGGGCAGCCACCGGGTCTCTACTCGATGCAGGATGTGTTGTTCAGAACGTAATTTTTGCCGGGATGACCGAAAAAAATCCCGATTGAGTCTGGCGCAGCCTGCCACCCTTCAGTAAACTACGCCGGATCGCTGGGCGGTCGGCGAAGTCGCGAGCGGAAGGCAGAGTCCTTCCGCTTTTGTGCATCTGAAGTCTGGAGATAGCGCGGCATCCTGATCTTTGAGTGGTCTTTTCAGTCAGATCATTTGAGGATACTCGTTGAGCACACCCGCAATACTCGCACTCCAGGACGGCACTGTTTTTCATGGTACTTCGATTGGTGCTGATGGCCAGACCATCGGCGAGGTGGTGTTCAATACCGCAATGACGGGGTACCAGGAGATCCTGACCGATCCATCGTACTGCCGCCAGATCGTCACGCTGACTTACCCTCATATTGGCAACACCGGCACAAACAGCGACGACATGGAATCTTCGCGGGTCCACGCGTCCGGGCTGATCGTCCGTGACAGCTCAATGCTGACCAGCAGTTGGCGCTCCGAGCGCACGTTCACGGAATTCCTTCGCCAGGCAGGGACTGTGGCGATCGCCGACATCGACACCCGGCGCCTGACGCGCATAATTCGGGAAAAGGGCGCACAGTCCGGCTGCATCATGACCGGCAAGCAAGCCGCTGAAACGGCCGTTAAACACGCACGCAAGTTTCCCGGTATTGCGGGCATGGATCTTGCCAAGTTCGTAACAACCAAAGAGCGTTATCAGTGGTGCCTGGGGACAACGTTCGGGCGAAAACCGCGGATCATGAGTCGTCGAATCGCGCCCTATCATGTGGTCGCTTACGATTTCGGCGTGAAGCGCAATATCCTGCGACTGCTATCCGACCTGGATTGCCGCCTGACCGTCGTGCCGGCGACGACCAGTGCCGACGAAGCGATGGCACTGATGCCTGATGGAATATTCCTGTCGAATGGACCGGGCGATCCCGAGCCGTGCGATTATGCGATCAAGGCGATCCAGTCCTTTATGGACACCGGAATTCCGGTTTTCGGAATCTGCCTGGGTCACCAGCTGCTGGCGCTCGCTGCTGGGGCAAAAACCGAGAAAATGAAGTTTGGGCACCATGGGGCCAATCACCCGGTTCAGGACATCGAAACGGGCAGGGTTGCAATTACCAGCCAGAACCACGGGTTTGCAGTCGATGAGGCAACGCTGCCCGACGATGTCGTCGCAACCTATCGGTCGTTGTTTGATGGCACCCTCCAGGGCATCGAGATCAAGGGCAAGCCAGCTTTCAGCTTTCAGGGCCATCCCGAGGCAAGCCCCGGCCCACACGACTTGCTGCCGCTGTTCGAGCGGTTCATTGAAATGATGGACGAGCAGAAAAAGCGCGGCTTCAAGGCGATGCTGTCTTCGTGATCATAAAGACATTATTAAACAAATACTTATCAACACTAATTAATTAATTTTCGAATCGGTAGACTCAGCGTAAATGCCCAAACGCACAGACATTGACAGCATCCTGATTATTGGCGCCGGACCGATTGTTATCGGCCAGGCCTGCGAATTCGACTATTCGGGGGCCCAGGCCTGCAAGGCGCTTCGAGAGGAAGGGTTCCGGGTCATTCTTGTCAACTCGAACCCGGCGACCATCATGACCGACCCGGACATGGCAGACGCGATCTACATCGAGCCGGTCCACTGGACGGCCGTTGAGCGCATCATCGAGAAAGAACGGCCGGATGCTTTGCTGCCGACAATGGGCGGCCAAACCGCGTTGAACTGTGCCCTCGATCTCGTGCGTGAAGGCGTGCTGGAGAAATACAAGGTCGAGCTCATTGCCGCTTCACGTGATGCGATCGACATGGCCGAGGACCGCGATCTGTTCCGCATCGCGATGTCGGAGATCGGGCTTGAAAGCCCGCGCGCAGAAATCGCCCATACACTTGACGAGGCCTTCCAGAAGCAAGCCAACATCGGCTTCCCCACGATTATTCGCCCATCGTTTACTTTGGGTGGCACGGGCGGTGGCATTGCATACAACCGCGAGGAATTCGAGCGGATTGTTACCCACGGCCTGGAAATGTCGCCAACGACGGAAGTGTTGCTCGAAGAGTCCGTCATTGGGTGGAAAGAATTCGAAATGGAGGTCGTTCGCGACCGGAACGACAACTGCATTATCGTCTGCTCGATTGAGAACTTCGATCCAATGGGCGTGCATACCGGGGATTCGATTACCATCGCTCCGGCACAGACTCTCACGGACAAGGAGTACCAGCGCCTTCGCGATGCATCGATCGATGTACTGCGAAAGATCGGCGTTGAAACTGGCGGCTCAAATGTGCAATTTGCGATCTGCCCCAAGACCGGCCGTGTCCTGATCATCGAAATGAATCCGCGCGTGTCGCGTTCGTCGGCCCTGGCATCAAAGGCGACGGGTTTTCCGATCGCGAAAGTCGCAGCGAAACTGGCAGTAGGCTATACGCTCGATGAATTGCAGAACGACATTACGGGTGGAGCAACGCCGGCATCATTCGAGCCCACCATCGATTACGTGGTCACGAAGATTCCACGATTTACGTTCGAAAAATTCCCCGGTGCCAGTGACCGCCTGACAACCCAGATGAAATCCGTGGGTGAAGTCATGGCGATGGGTCGAACCTTCCAGGAGTCCGTGCAAAAGGCACTGCGCGGTCTGGAAACCGGCATCAACGGTCTGGACGAGATTTGTGGACCGATTCGCCTGCTCTACGTCGCCGACGCGTTGCGCCACGGCTATTCCTATGAGGATGTCTCAAAGCTGACCGGGATCGACCCGTGGTTCGTCGTTCAGATCGCTGACCTGGTGAATGCCGAAGGCCGGATCAAGGATGCGGGTATAACGGGATTGGACGCGGAGTTCATGCGTGCAATGAAGCGCAAAGGCTTTTCAGACGCCAGGATGGCGTCGATTCTCGGCGTAAAAGAAGCGGCCGTCAGAAAACGCCGGTTGGAGCTGGGTGTTCGCCCGGTTTACAAGCGGGTTGATACCTGCGCAGCAGAGTTTGCGACCAGCACGGCGTATCTCTATTCAACCTATGAAGACGAGTGCGAAGCGGAACCAACTGACAAACCCAAAATCATGATCCTTGGCGGCGGTCCGAATCGAATCGGCCAGGGCATTGAATTCGATTATTGCTGTGTGCATGCAGCACTTGCACTCAAAGAATCCGGGTACGAGACCATCATGGTCAACTGCAATCCGGAAACGGTTTCCACTGACTACGACACCTCGGATCGGCTCTACTTTGAGTCACTGACGTTCGAAGATGTCATGGAGATCATCCAGAAAGAGAAGCCAAAGGGCGTCATTGTGCAATACGGCGGTCAGACCCCGTTGAAACTTGCCCGGGATCTTGAGGCGGCGGGTGCACCAATCATCGGAACGTCGCCGGATTCAATTGACCTCGCCGAAGATCGGGAGCGATTCCAGAAGCTGGTAGAACGGCTGGAACTCAAGCAACCGCCGAATTGCACCGCGCGCAGCAAAGACGAGGCGCTCAGGCTGGCGGCCGACGTCGGGTTTCCGTTAATCGTTCGGCCCTCGTATGTACTGGGCGGCCGTGCGATGGAGGTCGTTCACAATGATGAAGACCTCGCGCAATACATGGATGCGGCGATCAACGTATCGAATGACAGTCCGGTCCTTCTCGATCGCTTTCTCGACCTGGCGACGGAAGTTGACGTTGACTGCATTTGCGACGGTGAACGGGTACTGATTGGCGGGATCATGGAGCACATCGAACAGGCCGGCGTTCATTCCGGCGATTCGGGATGCTCGTTGCCGCCGTTCAGTTTGAGCCAGGAAATTCAGAAAGAGATCGAAGAGCAGGTCGTGAAGCTCGCGAAAGGGTTGAATGTTGTCGGGTTGATGAATACGCAATTCGCCATTCAGAATAAGATCGTTTATCTGCTTGAAGTGAATCCGCGCGCATCGCGAACGGCGCCATTTGTCTCCAAGGCCGTCGGATTGCCATTGGCAAAAATTGCCGCGAAGGTCATGGTCGGGGAATCGTTGGCGGCACAGGGCATCGTCAACCAACGCATACCGGAATACTTTTCGGTGAAAGAGGCGGTGTTCCCGTTCATCAAGTTCCCGGGCAGCGATCCGATTCTCGGGCCTGAAATGAAGTCAACCGGAGAGGTCATGGGCGTAGGTCGCAGTTTCGGCGAAGCCTATGCGAAAGCGCAGCTGGCCTCCGGTGTTATTTTGCCGCGAGAGGGCGCTGCCTTGTTGTCGGTAAGGGAACGCGATAAAGAAGGCGCGGTCGAACTTGCCAAACTGTTGATCGAAATGGGATTTGATATCGTAGCGACACACGGAACCGCCGAACGTCTTGCGCAAAGTGGTATATTTTGCCGGCGCGCGAATAAGGTACGTGAGGGTCGACCCCACATTGTGGATATGATTAAGAATGGCGAGATCGACCTGATCGTCAATACGACGGAAGGTAAACAGGCGATCGTTGAGTCCTTATCGATCCGGGCGGAGGCAGTACGCCGCAACGTTACCTACTACACGACACTGGGAGCTGCAGTCGCTACCTGCCGTGCTATCGAGTATCTGGATAATGGTGAAGTCAATCGATTGCAGGATTTGCACAACGAGGTGCTGGCATGAATAAGGTGCCTATGACGGTACGCGGACATGATTTGCTTCAGAAGGAGCTGAAGAAGCTGAAAAGCGAGGATCGCCCGACCGTAATCAAGGCGATCGCGGCAGCTCGAGAACACGGCGATTTGAAAGAAAATGCCGAATACCACGCGGCCAAGGAACAGCAAAGTTTTATTGAAGGGCGTATCAAAGAGCTCGAAGGCAAACTGTCGAACGTTCAGGTTATTGATGTAACTGAGATCAACGCCGGCGGAAAAGTCATCTTTGGCGCAACGGTAAAATTGCTTGAAGAAGATAGCGGCAAGGAGATTTCGTACAAGATCGTTGGTGAAGATGAGGCGGATATCAAGACGGGACTGATTTCCTACACATCGCCAATCGCCCGTGCCCTGATCAGCAAAGAAGAGGGTGATCTCGTCGAGTTCAATGCACCGGACGGAGAAAAGTCGTACGAAGTAATTGCGGTCAGCTACATTTAGCTGGACGGGATCCTGAGCCGCGCCTCGGGCTTTTTGTCGGGATTCGGACGATACATCAACGCGATGTTGCCAATGCGCTGCACAAGAACAGCGGCGTGTTTGTCACAGAGCTGCACGATGATTTCGTCGCGAACCTCTCGGTCGCCTGCACGCACTTTGACCTTGATCAGTTCGTGATGCGCGAGTGTTGACTCAAACTCGGCCAGGACGGATTCGGAAAGGCCGGCATTGCCCACCGTGATTATAGGCTTGAGCTGGTGGCCACGGCCGCGCAGGTACTTCTTTTGGGATTCGGTCAGTATCATGGGCGCGAATTGTATCAGTGTGTCGCGGCAGCGTCCGTTTTGGAGATAAGGATTTTTGATGAGCAAGCCCCGCAGCTCGAGCGGCAGCTGGCGAGATCGGCAGGAACGTGACCCCTATGTCCAACAGGCTCGGCGCGACGGCTGGCGATCGCGGGCCGTGTACAAACTCGAGCAGATTGACCAGAAAGAGCGCTTTATTCGCCCGGACATGGTCTGTCTCGACCTCGGGTCGGCACCCGGCGGCTGGAGCCAGTACGTCAGTCGGCGCCT
>JAUHYO010000123.1 GCA_030426325.1 Gammaproteobacteria bacterium
CCGAGCAGCAACAGGATCCCGAGGACAACACCACCAAATTCAAGCATGCACCAAGCCTACCGCAAAATGCCGCTTGCGTGACCTGAACATTGATAAGGTACGCACTATGATGCGCCGTCTTTTTATTGCCGTACTTTGCTGCTGCACAGCGGCAACGGTTTTTGCATCCAACGGTCCGGTGTTCGAGGGATCGGTCGGGACAGTTTCAGGCGACGGCTGGACAATCACCGGCCTGGTTTCGGAACTCGAGTTGACCGACACGGGACTTCGTGGCGAACTCCGAATGGCACGAATCCAGGTTGCGGACGCCGGCCAGTCTTTCGATGATGTTCGCATCAGCTGCAATCAATTCGCGCTGACAACGCGAACGATCGCCTGCCCGGACGCTGTATTCACTGCCGACCTTCCGGGCCTTGGCCGCCAGTCGATGAACGGCAGCTTTGCCTATGATCGCTTTTCGGCACGCGCCGATATCACTTTGCTCGCCGTTGCTGTTGCCGACAGCGTTGTTCGTTTCGACATCCGGGCGGACGAGAACGGCGTTACCGCCCACTTCAATGGCGACCAGCTTCAGCTTGCCGGCCTGGTCGCGCTTGCCGGGCATTTCAATCCCTCGTTTCGTGAGTACACAGCCGACGGGCTTGCCAGTCTCGCTGGCTCGGTGCGCATTGCACCAGGTGCGCCCCTGCAGCTATCGCTTGTCGCCGACCTCACGGCTGCCGCACTTGCGAATGACCGCGGAACGATCGCCGCCGACGGTGTTGGCGCACATATCGAAATGGATGCAGCGCTCAATGACGGCAGCGTAACGTTCGACCTCGAAGCCCGCGCGAACGTAGGTGAAGCCTATATCGAACCCGTGTACGCAAATTTTTCATCCAATGCGGCGAACCTGAAGGCAGAGAGAGTCACCACATCCGACTTTGCTCACTACGACATTCCGCAGTTCGCGTTGCAACAGGACGCCCTGCTCGACGTGCAGGGCTCCGCCGCGGTGACCTTTCCCGTCGAGCCGGAAGCACCGGTCACGTTAAATGCAGATGTCGAGCTACAAAACTCGTCCGTCAGCAACCTCTACACCAATCTCATCAAGATCCAGCTCGCCGGTACGATTCTCGGCAACCTGGAAACCGATGGCCACCTGTCAGGTTCGGTCCGGATCGACAACAACGCCCCGCAGTCCGCCACGCTGCAACTGGCCGACGTCATCCTTGACGACACGCGCGGCCGATTCGCCATCTACGGGCTCGCCGGCACAGTGGACTGGCGTGCCGACCCCGGGCAGACACCCGGCCCCAGCCGCCTGAGCTGGGACAGCGGTACTGCTTACAACATTCCCATCGGCGGCGGCGAGTCGCGACTGCAGCTCGGTGACAACGACATCGAACTGCTGGCGCCGTTGCGACTGACGACCATGGGTGGGGCACTGCGTCTCAACCGGCTCGAACTTCACAACTACGGCAGCGACGCGGCCACCGGTGTGCTCGATGCCGAACTCGAACCGATCCAGCTCGGCCAGCTCAGCGGTGCCTTTGGCTGGCCCGCCTTCTCCGGGACGCTGTCAGGGCAACTACCGCTGCTCACGCTCGCCGAGAACACGATCACAGTCGGCGGAACCCTCACAGCCCGCGCCTTCGACGGCACGATGCAGCTGTCCGACCTGCGCGTCGAGCAGCCCTTCGGCCGCGTGCCGCGCCTGCAGGGCAATTTGCAGCTTCGAGACCTCGACCTCAGGCGCCTCACCGAGACTTTCTCATTTGGACTCATTCAGGGGCGGTTAAGCGGCGATGTTTCAGGATTGGAGATGATTAACTGGCGACCGGTCGCTATGGACTTGCATTTTTACACGCCGGAGAATGACCGTTCGCAGCACCGCATCAGCCAGCGCGCCGTGGAAAACCTGGCAAGTGTCGGCGGCGGCGGTGCCGCGGCCGTTTTATCCACCGGGTTTTTGCAGTTTTTTGAAGTGTTTGCTTATGATCGAATCGGTCTTCGATGCGTACTTCGCGATGCGGTCTGCGCGATGAGCGGTGCCGGCCCTGCAAAGGACGGTCCGCAGGGACGCGGCTACTACATTGTCAAAGGCAAGGGTGTGCCAAGAATTGACGTTGTGGGTTTTCGCAATACGGTAAGCTGGCCGAGACTGGTTCAGCAACTCGGTGCGATCACCCGCAGCAGCGGTCCGACAGTCAACTGACGCTGCCGGCACGGAACATTAACAAAGGAGTTTGAAAGCAATGCGCAAGGTAACAATCAGTGTAACGGCGCTGCTCGCAGTTTTTGTCGTGGCCTGTGTCACGATCAATGTGTATTTCCCGGAAGCCGCCGCAGTTGAAGCGGCCGATCGAATCATCGATAAGGTCCGCGGCGAAACCGATACCGATACGACCTCGTTGCTGCAACCGCGGCGCGACCGTGACACGCCGGTTCTGCTCGCGATCGCGCACAGTGTCAGCAGTTTCCTGATCAGCGACGCGAACGCTCAGTCATCGGTTGACTTTGACAAGCCGTCGCCCGAAAAGCAGGCGCTGGAAAGTTCGCTGGCCGCGCGCTTCCCGTCATTGCGGCCCTACTTCGATTCCGGCGCGATCGGCCTCACCGATTCCGGGCTCATCGAGTTTCGGGATCGCAATCTCGTACCGTTGAAAGACCGAAACTCGGTCGTGCAGCTCGTCGCGGCGCAGAACAATGACTGGAATGCGCTGTATGCCGAAATTGCACGCCTCAACGGTCACCCGGAATGGCAGGACAGCATTCGCCGTACGTTCGCCGACCGCTGGGTCGCCAAGGCAAACCGGGGCTGGTATTACCGTGAAGGCGGTGCCTGGAAGCAAAAATAAATGCCGCGCCGGCGGGACTATTTTTCGATCGAGTACAACACATCGATGGACTGGTTCTCGCCGGCGCCCGCTTCCAGCGTCAGCGAACGCAACAGGCGGTAACGTAATAGCAAGGTGCCAAGCCGGCTGAACACGCCATAAGCGTAACGTGCGTACAGGCGCGTGTTGATTTGCTTGCCCGCAACCAGTGCCGTCGAATCCCCGCCGTCACCGGCGATCGCCAGTTCATCGAGACCCAGTGACTGCCCGATCTGGTCGGTGATGCGGGTCGCCTGCCGAAGACCCAGCGCGACAGCAGCCCCCGACAGCTCGCCGCCTTCGGATTGTGTCGCCTGGCTCAGCGGGCGGCCTATAACGAGATAGGAAAGGGCATCGGCATCCGACATCGTCGGCGTCGAGTAAACCGTACTGGTCAGGTTCTGCGCGCGACCGCTCAACCGAATGCCCGCAATGATGGTGCCATCGAAAGTTTCGATGCTTCGCTCGGCCCGGACATCGACAATCGGATCGTCCAGCGGCCCGGTAAAGGTCAGGCGGCCTTGCTCGATTTTCAGCCTTTGCCCTTGCGCAATGAATGTTCCATCCACGAGCGTCACGCGGCCTTCCGCGGTCAGTGGCCGGTCCTCGACCACCTTCATGGTCAGGCTGCCCGTCAGTCGTGTATCGAGTCCAAACGCGGCAAACTGCACGCGATCACCGAGCACCAGCCTTGCTTCACCGGTGATCCGCGTCGGGCGCTGTTCTTCAGTTTCTTCACCGAGCACGACCACGTCGGGCGACACCGAAACTGCACCCACCGGCACCTCACGCACCGCAATTTCCGCTTTGGGCACCGTCAGTTCGCCCCCAAACCGCCAGCCGTCGGCGTTGCCAACCAGCTCGAGATCCGGGGAACCCCAGATGTGATATTCCGGCCAGTTGACCAGTTCGGCGCCCAGTCCGGTCACTCTGAGGCTGACCGAGCGTGATGCCTGCATGACGTTCTCAAACTCGCCATTGAGTGCCAGCGTGCCCTCGCCGGCCTTGGCAGCACCTTCGATGGTCGCATCGCCATTGGATGCGCCGGCAACCACAACGTTGATGTCCCGGATCGGCACGTTCAGGGCCGGAACCGTGAGGCTGCCGTCCTTCCATTCGAGATTGCCGGCGAACGCGGGCGCGTTCAGCGGCCCCGAGGCGTTAATTTCGGCACTGATCGCACCACCGAAACGATCAATTTGCGGCACCACGGCAGAAACCCAGCTCCAGTCGTCGCCCTGCAGGTTGAGATCCGCGTTCAACGGTGCGTCGGCGGCCAGTGCGTCAAGCTGAAAGTCCAGTTCACCAAGTACCCCCGGTTCAATCGCCAGGACGGCCTTCGCAGTCATGCCGCCATCGGCGAGCATCGCATCGACTTCGGCGCGCGGGATCGTCACATCGGTAAACTGGTCATTGAACTCGCTGACACGCAGTACGGTGCCAACCTGCCGCCAGCGAATTGGTCCGGACCACTGGCCCGCTGTTCTTGTGATATCGACATCGGCGTTTGCGTGCCCCAACAGCTCGAAGTTACTTGGCAGGAACGTCGCCGCGATTTGCAACGGCATTTCTTCGAGTGATGCTTTGAGTCGAATCTCGTCACCCTGCATCGTGAGCGCATCGACGCGAACTATCCCGTTGGCGCCCGTCCAGTTGTGCTGGTCGACGCTGATCGAGCCCTTCGCGAGACTGAACACCAGTGCCTGCTCAAGTGACCACTCGCCCGCGCGTTGCTCACGCACACTCGCTTTTCGAATCGAGCCGGCGACCGTGTCGTCCTGAAAACTCACTGTACCTTCTGCAGAAACCACCAGCGTTTCGTATGCCCAGTCCGCTTTTAAATCCAGCGCCTCGCTACTCCCTTCCGCTTCAAGCGTTAGGGCACCAACCCGGGTGTCCCGGTAGGCAAAATCCCGCAGCTCAATATTCGTCACAATACCGGGCCGCTCAAACGTGCCGGTGATCTTGCCGCCACCGACCGCCGCACCGCCGAGATCAGGCCACAACTCCGACAGCGTCGGTGCATTTAGCGAATAGGACAGCGCCAGCGCGTTCTTCGCCAGCCCGCCATCGATTCGCAGTTTGTTCTGACCCACACTGAGCAGGCAGCCGGTGCACTGTTGTTCATCTGCGGCAACACGCAGGTCGCCACTGGCATTGAGCATTGCATTATTCAGCACGCCCACCGCGATGAGGTTTCGCACCGTGAGGATTCCACTGTCATCGACGGAGACTTCAGCCGTCGCATCGAAACGACCACTTAGTTCATTGTTCAATTCCGCCGGATTGATATCCGTTGCCATGATGAGCGCCGTTGTCGAAAACGCCGGCGACCAGGTGAGTTGCCCTTTCGCGGCGGCATTGCCCATCGCTGCGACCACATCCGCCGTATAAGCTGTCAGTTCACGCGTATTTCCGGACGCCGTTCCACTAATCGCGATAGGCTCAAGATCGGCGACAAGCACGGTTGCGCTATACGTCGTGTCGTAGGATTCGATAGATCCACCGCCATCGACTTCGCCATTCAGCAGCACCGTATTGCCGAAAACCCATCGCTCCCAGTTCAACCGCGCCTCGACTTCAGGCTCAAGCCGATTCAACAAGCGGATCGTTCCCGAGGCCGTGCTCGCATAGTCACCCTGAATCGCCTGGTCGAATTTGAGCTCAGCGAGCGAACCCCGGACTCTCCCATCACCGGAAAAGCGGCCATCTTCAAACGCCCAGCGAAGCTGTGCGGCCATCGGCACATCACCGCTCAAGGTCATTGAAAACTCCGAAACCGTCGCGTCGATCGAATCTCTTGATGCCTGTAGTGATGCCGCCCGAATGGTGCTACCTGTTAAACGCACCCGGGCAAACGAAATATCGTCGAGATAAAAACTCGACGCGGCGTTGACCAGGTCGAAGCGATCAATCGAACCCCTTGCAACACTGATGCTGAGCGGCAACGGCGGCATCGAAATTTCAAGTGGCTCTGGCGATTCCGGTGCCGGATTGAAACTGGTGCGCTTGAAGCTCGCCGCGCTGATGGCCTCGAGTGGAATTCGCCCCGCCGCCAGCATCGGCCAGTTCACGCTGACCCGAAATTCCGTTGCGTCGATGCGCTGGCTGTCGTCGATGTAGCTGACGCTGGGAAAATAGAGTCCGCTCCACAGCGTGCCCGTGAACTCCTCGGCAACCAGCTCGCCCGGGATCACTCCGCTGACGCGATTCAACACCCAGCGAGTACCGGGCTCGGTATTCAGAACCAAGGCAACAATGGCGAACAGCACGAGGCTGAGCGCCACAATCAGCACGATGCTGCGTTTTAGCCATTTTCCGATACGCTGCATTACAGGTCCGGCCCGAGACTAATGTGAATGCGGAAGTCTTTATCCGGATCGTCCAGCGGATGCGCGAGATCGAGGCGAATCGGGCCAACCGGCGAATACCAACGCAGGCCGATTCCCACGCCGGTATTCAGCTTGATATGCGTGTTGTTGAACGCATCGCCGCCGTCGACAAAAAACGCGACGGCCCATTTGTCACGAAACAGGCGATCGATTTCCAAGCTGACATCAATCAGGTGACTGCCACCGATCACCGCACCGGTCGAGTCTGTCGGACCGAGGGATTCAAAATCATAGCCGCGCACACTGTTGTCGCCACCGGCAAAGAAACGCACCGATGCCGGCAATTCTGACAACTCGTCCTTGGATGTAATACCGAGGCTCGTGCGCGCGAGAAACCGGGTTTTCTCGCCGAGGGAATAAACCCATTTTGCCTTCGCACGAATCTGCGCGAAGCTGGTGTCCGAACCGAGCTTGTCGCTTGCCCCTCGAATATCGAGGCTGAGCCGGTATCCCTGGGTTGCGCGGCTAAGCGCACGGCCGGTCGCCGTCTCCCAGTTAGTACCGAAAATAATCAGCTCGCTGATCGAACTCTGGTCACTGACGGTGTAGTCCTCGTAAGCGTAGTCGACATAGCGCGTTTGCATCCATCGCGTGCCAAGGCTTTTTGATCGAAGAAAACCCAGCTTGAAACTGTCCTGCTCACTGGTGTCGGTTTCCTCATGCTGGAAGCCCGTCACGATACTGAACCACTCGCGGCGTGGATCGCGCTTTGGCCAGCGATAACTGGCGTTCAGTTCGCTCAATACGGTTGAGCTGAACAATTTGCTTTCGAACTGGTGACCCTTCTGGTTTATGCGGCGATTCGTAAAGCCGATGCGACCATGCGGCCCGGTATCGGTCGTAAAGCCGCCGCCAATGGAATACACCTGCCGTTTTGCCGGTGTGAGATCGACGGTGACGGGAACAATCTTGGCCTCCGTGTCCAGCGGGTCAGTCTTGATCGAAACCGATGCAAAGTAACTGCTGCCACTCAGTGCTTCGTAAAGATCATTGATCGACTTCGCTGTGTAGGGATCACCCGCCCGTATATCCGTATAGCCCTGCAGTACGTGGTCGTGGAGGATGCCCTGGGTAAAGTTAACGGCACCAAATTTGTACTTTTGTCCGCTATCGATCTCCATCAGCAGATCGGCCGAACGCTCCGCCTTGTCGACGGTAATCTTGCTGGACTTGAGATCGAGATCGAAGAACCCGGTATTGGTCGCGGCGCGCAGGACGGTCGACTTGTAGCTGCTGTACTGTCCGTGATCGAGAATATCGCCGATCGCCGGACGACTGCCGGCAATGCGACTTTGAAATATGACGTCGCTGGACGCCTCACCGCTGATATCGATATTGACGCTGCGGTACCGCACTGGCTCGCCCGGCTGAATATCGAACTCGGCATGCCAGCATTCGTCGTCCCAGCGAAGCGACTTGTTGATTGTGGAACTGTAATAGCCGAGTGCCCGCAACCCTTCCCGGATACCTTTGTCGGCATCGCGATACAGGCGTTCCACCCGCCACCGGGCCGAGTCGCACTCCGTTGTCGCCAGCGTTGAGAGCGCACGAACATTTTGTTCCTGCCGGTCATCAAGCCCCTTGAATACGACTTCCGCCCGGACACTGCAGGCAAGACCCGCCAACACGAATACCGCCAGCAAGCGGATACTCGCTGGCTGCGCGGGCTCGAGCAGCGTTTTTCGGTGTGATTTCATTGCGTGCGGCGGTAAAGTCTTGTTCGTTGATTGAATTGTGACAGTTTGCCATGACGGAAACACTTGAGGCTTAGATGGTATCGACAAGCAGACGTTTCAAAATTGCGATGTTGCTGGACGGCAATGGGGGCGCACGCAGCCTGACGGACGACGAAGTAGATGCCTGGACCGACGCCGACGGCGTTCTGTGGGTCGATATCAACCAGAACAACCCGCACGGCAGCGAGTGGCTCGAGCACCAGAGCGGCCTGAACCCGAACGTCGCCTCCATCCTGCTAACCGGTGAAACCCGGCCTCGATCGGTCGCCGAAGCCAATAGCCTTGTTGTCATCCTGCGCGGCATCAATATGAATCCGGGCGCCGTCCCGGATGACATGATCGCCATCCGGATGTCGCTGCAAAAGCACCGCATCGTGACCAGCCATCGCCGAAAGGCCCTGTCGCTCGAAGACCTTCAGGACGAACTGGTCGCAGGCAACGGCCCGAAAACCACTGGCGAGTTCCTGGTTGACCTCACCGTTTGTCTCTCCGAGCGCATCGAATCGGCGATTGAAAATATCGAACAAATGATTGACGAGCTGGACACACGAATGTCGGGCGGCAATATCGAGGAGATTCGTACCAAGCTCGGCATCGTCCGTCGCCAGGCCGCCGCCATCCGCCGCCACCTCGCACCGCAGCGCGAAGCGCTCGACCGGATTGCACGATCGAATGCGGCCATGCTGTCCGATGGCGAAGCCTTCGACCTCAGGGAGGTCGCCGACCATGTCATTCGGCAAGTCGAGGACCTCGACCTTGTTCGCGAGAACGCGCTGGTCACCCAGGAAGAACTGATGAACCGTGTTGCGCTCGAACAGAATTCAC
>JAUHYO010000124.1 GCA_030426325.1 Gammaproteobacteria bacterium
CGGTCAGCGATTCATCATACTCGCCATCATCCAGCAATCGACCGTCGCTATAGACGAACTGAAGCGGCGGCAGGTCCTTTTGCAGAATTGCCACGCGGTCACCGCTCATATAGGCCTGCGCGCTATTGAACTGCATGATCGCCCGCCCGGGGTCTTCCGGGTCTCTCGGCTGTGTCAGGTCATGACCGATCATCGGGTGCTCGGACGTAACGCCGATCAACGACAGCGCAGTTGGCGCGAGGTCGATCTGGCTCGCAAGCGTCTCGATGACGGCCGGCCTGACGTTGCCGCCGAGGATCAATCCCGGAATATGAAAGCGCTCCACCGGAACGACCTCACTGCCGTACACGCGCGAGTTGTGGTCGGCGACAATGAGAAATACGGTGTTATCCCAATAGTCCGAATCCCGGGCCTTGTCGAGAAAACGGCCTAACGCATAATCGGCATACTTGACCGCATTATTCACGGTGTTTTTCTCAGCATCGAAAGGCTCAATCCGGTTGTCCGGATACTCGAACGGAGAGTGATTGGATGAGGTGAAGACCAGGGTGAAAAAAGGCTGCTTCTGCGGTCGGCTGAACTCTTCGTGGGCGCGATCGAAAAGGTCCTCGTCGGACACACCCCACGAGCCGGTGAACACCGGATTGTCGTAGTCCTTTTCATCAATAACGCGGTCAAAGCCATTATTCACGAAAAACCGCCGCATGTTGTCGAATTGCGCTTCGCCGCCATAAATGAAACTGGTGTCGTAGCCGTGTCGGCCCAGGACCTCCGCCAGCGTGAAAAAGTTCTTTTGCGACTTGCCCAGTTTGACCACACTCCTGGCCGATGTCGGTGTAAACCCGCTCACGATAGCCTCAAGCCCTCGAACGGACCGCGTACCCGTCGCGAACAGATTGTTTAGCCAGATACCCTGCTCGGCGTAGCGATCCAGGTTCGGTGTCAGGTCGAGACCGCCAAGTGATCCGACAAACTCGGCGCCCAGGCTTTCCTCAATGATGATGACCAGATTCTTGGGCTCACCGCTGTGGTTAGTCGGGTACTGCAGGTGCAAAGTCGGCAGCTCCGGGAGCGTAAACTCCCAGGAATCGACGTCCATCGAATCCCGCACGATTGAGATCACAGTTGCGTCGTCCATGTCGCCGTAGTGAATGCCACCTCCCTCTTCGTGCCGGGTTTCGTAGATTGCATAAAGCAGTGAATACGTCGAACTGAGCGCAAGATCGTTCACGAGGGGGTCGGTGGACAGCGCGACGGTGCTGGGATTGACCGGACGATGATCGAGTGTCGATCGCACCATGCCGAGGCATGCGATCAGGAGCAACGGCGTAATAGCCAGCGCCGGAATCAGGCCGGTCTTTCGAACGGGCGCTGCCAGTCGGGCGAAAGCGCGAAAGGTGTACGCACCGACCATTGCGACGAACAACAGTGCGAGAATGAGTGGCATCTTGTACGCCGCCCACAGGGTCGAGAAGACTTCTTTCGGATGGTCGAGGTATTCGACAAACAATATATTCGGACGTGAATCGAACTGCTCGATGAAAGATGGCGTGCTCAACTCCATGAAGATTGTCGCCAGAAGCGCGACAGGCAGATAGACACGCAACATGAAACGCCAGACTGGGACCAGGGCGTGACTTGAAGCCAGCAATGGAAACGCGATTACGGCCGGAGCAAGCACCAGTCCCAGCAACACCAGGTCGAATCGCAGCCCCTGCACAAAGATGGGTGTCAGCATGTTCGCATCAACGACACGATCCCACTGCCAGCCAACCAGCAAGATTCTCGCGACAGTCAGCGCCAGAATCAGGCGCCAGGCCACCGCAAACAGCGGCATCAGTGACGTGGCGAGATCTGCTCGCCAATCCGTTTTATCGTTCATTAAAAGCTCTTTTTGGTGGAGACCAGGAACTGGAGGTCTTCGATTTGCGAGTCACCGTCCAGTGGCATCGCAATATCGATGTGAGTCATGCGCCCGAGGCCCGAGCGGTCATTGCCTATACGCAGGCCGAAACCGATATCGCGGAGCAGTTCGGAATTGGATCTCTCGACCGGCGAGTCGCCCCAGACCCGGCCGACATCGAAAAACACTGCACCGCCGACCTTGAACAGGCGCCAGGGGTACCAGTCGGTGAAGTAGCGTTGTTCGACCGTCAGCAAGGCGCGCTTGTCGCCTGTCTGGTAACGCAGTGGGTAACCGCGCAGCCCGCTGTCACCACCGAGCTGCAGGTACTGGTCCGTATCCAGGCTCTGCCCGTAACTCGCGTTCAGTCCGACATACAAAAGGCGCCTCTCGGACTGACGCTTGAAGTAGCGTGCGCTTGTATCCAGGAGAAGGTTCTCGACGCCGGAATTCTCAACCCGGGCGCCAAGGCTGGCAGCCAGCAACAGGGAACTCGACTCGGAATTGCCAAAGCCTGTCTGCGCCGATGCATCGAGGATCAGGGCGTCCCGGTCGGAGCCTGCGGCCTCGCTTGCGAAGCCGAGGCTCGCGGCGAAGCGTGTACCGAGATAGCGATCTTCGATTCGCCCAATTTGATCGTGATTGCTCGCTTTCTCGAATTCGTCTTCAAGAATCTCGAAACCGATGGTTGGGTAGACGAGCTTTCGATGACCGGGTAGCGGCCCTTCCGGCAGCAACGAATCGGCGAACGGCGAAAAATCGTGCTGCTCGAACGCGAGCCCAAGCGTGTAGCGCCGCGTAAAGCCGTCCTTCAGCCCTTTTGACCAGCCGAAGAACACATTCGCTTTCTTCTCCTGGTGTTGAAACTCGGCAATCCGGTCGCCGCGATCGTAAAACGATTCCACCTGGTCGCTGTCCAGGACGGAAAAGCCGTGCGACGAGCGGCTATCCAGCGAGTAGAACGGCTTTTCGAGCTGCAGGTGGCGAGTGTTGCCATCGCTGTTGTCGGCGACGTAGGCGGCCAGCGTGTACCAGCTGTTGCCCAGGTGCCGGTCGACATACTTGAGCGACGAGGTGTCGCGATCGACATCCGACTTGAACGCGACTTCCAGCTCAATACCGGATCCAAAGAGGTTGGTCTCCTTGATACCTAGGGTTGTATTGTTTTTTCCACCGGATCGGGATAGCCCGACCTTGGGCATCAGTGTCCATACGTCCGACGTCGTTACCTCGACATCGACAACGCCATCGTCGTAAGCAACCGGGCGCACGGTGACTTCCTGGATGTAGCGATTGCCCCGGATCAGGCGTTCGGTTTCTTCCAGGATTCGCGCCGAAAGCCGGTCACCCGGAGCAAACAGGAGCTGCTGTTGAATTACGCCGGGTCGAGTCGTGACATGGGCCTTATTGGCGAAGCGATACAGGAGTCTGTCTTCATCGGGATTCTCCAGGTCGAAGATGTTGTTACTGGAGATGCGCACGCGCCCGATCACGGCGCCAGACGTTTCAAGCAATCGAAGGTCAAGCGGGTCCGGCGGTTCTTCGGCAACCGGCATGGTACTGACGGTCGTCGTCAGCAACACGCCGGCGTTCGCCGGTGCAGCAACGACGAGCACAACGAGCAAATACTGTATTGAAAACCACCGCCTGAGCATCCTGTCCACAACCTCCCTGGCCCGGGGTTTGCCGCACAATGGCGGCAAACACGCGTCCTGCCGGACCTGTTGGAAGCGTTAGATGCGGATTCGCTGAAAATCCTTCGCTGTGGCGGGCGCCTTAGCCGCCGATAACCGACGCTCGAATGCTGTCGATTTGCGACTTCAACATCGGCGGTGCCTTTCCAAGGCAATGTTTTTCACGCGGACAATTGCTGCTGCGCTGGCAGATAATGATTGCGTTTTTACTCGCGCCATCCGCCACCCAACCGATGTTTAGAATCTTCCCAATGCTTTCGAGTTGTTTTTGCGCTTCGGCCGGGATGGGACCCGAGCCGCCATTGCGGTTGCAGCTTCGTTCGATCGCGTCGATGGTGTCTGCCGGTTTGAATCCCTGGGACGCCAGTGCCGGTGCCAGGTCGACGCCCGCACACAACACATGCGGGTTACCGGCGGCATCTTTGCCTCGCACCGACTCGCAGCAATAAAGGCGCTTGTCGTCGCCACTGCGCAGAACCGAAATCTGCGCCGACGGCTTCGTCGATCGCGAGTTCAGCATTCGAAATACAGCCCAGTGCTGACACGGGTCAGTGACGAGCGTCATGTTCCCCCAGGGCAAGGGAATACCGTTGCCGCGATAGACCGCTCGAAGATTGCCGGGCGGGTACGCATCAAAATAATGCCAGTGGGGATAGGGCGAAACACTCGGCATGCGACGCATGACCAGCGTGCGCGTCAGTTCGAGCTTGTCGGCCGAATCGATGGCATAGGCGTGCTTGCTGAGAAACTGGCGCAATGGCGCCCTGGGTGATAGCAGCGCAGCCGCAAAGTAGCTGCACTCAAAATCCCGCCACGCGTACAGGATGTCCTTGGCATCAAAATTCGACGAGCCCGTGTCATGCCGCCGGCCACTGACTCGGCCGCCGGACACTTGAGGTGCCCGCGCGCC
Organism: Gammaproteobacteria bacterium; assembly: GCA_030426325.1. Taxonomy (GTDB): domain Bacteria; phylum Pseudomonadota; class Gammaproteobacteria; order Steroidobacterales; family Woeseiaceae; genus UBA1847. The sequence continues at coordinate 4,508 of JAUHYO010000124.1, forward strand.
GTCACCGTCATGCAGAACTTTATGCGCAATGTGATTCGCGAGGTCGTATTTCAATCTTGCCGGGTTCTTTTCAAGCTCCCGGTTGAGGTAGACGGTCGATGGCGCATCGTAGAAAGACCGGACCAGTGTGTTCAGCGGCTTTTCGGATTCCCCTCTGTCTTTGAATACCGAATTATCAAACCACTTGATGTTGAGGCCGAGGCTCTTGGCAAATCCGAATACATCACTGCTGTGCAGAGGGAACTGCTTCTTGCCGACACTTTCAGCCGCGCGTTCAAGATCCGGAAACACATTGTTGTTCGACTCCTGGTGGGCCCGGATCAGCAAGTGCGCAAACTGCCGGCCCGTTGTACCCGTCTGTGAGAGTAGCTCCGGGATGGCCAGTTGCAGGAGTGATTCGGAAAACAGGAATCCGGGCTCGAGTGGCATTCCGGCAATTGCCGCCAGCGGTGCGGTGTCGATTTCCTCTTTCTCGAGCGATTCGTCGAAGAACCAGTCCGCATCTTTCTGAAAGATGTCCGCGATGATTTCCAGCAGCCGCTCGGATGGGACGCGCTTGCCGTTCTCGATCATTGACAGGTAAGAGACCGATGGCGCGGCGCTGGCATCAACCTGGATACAGCGAACGGACAGATCCTCGAGCGTCAGCCGGTTTCGCTTGCGCAGGCTTTTGATCTTGGTACCCAGGAAGTGTGCCTTGCGTCGTAGCCCTGATGAATTGGCCATCTCGATCCTTTGTGAAATTTACACTGTCAAGTTTTTACTGTGAAATTTGTCAATATTTGGCCGTAGTATAGCGCTCGACAAATCAATTTTCAGGAGAGATCAGCATGTCGCAGTCGGAGCAGGTAAAGAAACTCAAAGCCGAATGGGCTGACAGCCCGCGCTGGAGCGGAATCACCCGGAATTACCAGGCCGAGGACGTCGTCAAGCTGCGCGGCACGGTCCAGATCGAACACACGCTCGCCCGTCGGGGCAGCGAGAAGTTCTGGCGCCTGATCAACCAGGAAGACCCGGCCTGTGGTCTCGGCGCTTTGACCGGCAACCAGGCCATCCAGGAAGTCCAGGCCGGGCTGAAAGTCATTTACTGCTCAGGCTGGCAGGTTGCCGGTGACGGCAACAGCGCTGGCGAAATGTATCCGGACCAGAGTTTGTACCCCGTTGACTCGGTACCGAAGATGGTCGAACGCATCAATAACGCATTGATTCGGACTGATGAGATTCATGCATTGAACGGTGACGACAGCATTGACTGGTTCGCGCCGATCATTGCTGACGCCGAGGCTGGATTTGGCGGCAATCTGAACGCCTTTGAACTCATGAAAAGCATGATTCGGGCGGGCGCCGCCGGTGTTCATTTCGAAGACCAGTTGTCGTCCGCGAAAAAATGCGGCCACATGGGTGGCAAGGTGCTTGTTCCGACCAGTGAAGCCGTCGCAAAGCTGAATGCGGCCAGACTCGCAGCCGACGTATGCGGCGTACCAACTGTTCTGATCGCACGCACAGATGCCGACGCCGCCAACCTGATCACATCGGATTCGGATCCGCGTGACCATGATTTCATCACCGGCGAACGAACGGCCGAAGGCTTTTACCGGACACGAAGCGGACTGGACCAGGCAATCGCGCGCGGGCTTGCCTACGCACCTTACGCCGACCTGATCTGGTGTGAAACGTCGAAGCCCGACCTTGCACAGGCCAAGCGATTCGCCGATGCAATACATGATCAATTTCCGGATCAGCTGCTCGCCTACAACTGCTCACCATCTTTCAACTGGCAGGCCAATCTTGATGACCAGACGATGAAAACCTTTCGCGAGGAACTCGGCAAGATGGGCTACAAGTTTCAGTTCATCACACTCGCTGGCTGGCATGCGCTGAATTCCAGCATGTTCAATTTGTCACGCGCGTACCGGGAAGAAGGCATGTACGCCTACTCGAAACTGCAGCAAAAGGAGTTTGCGGATGAGGCCTTCGGCTTCCGCGCCGCAAAACACCAGTCGTTTGTCGGCGCCGGCTATTTTGACGCCGTGCAAAACACGATCATGGGCGGCCTGTCCGAGACAACCGCGCTCGCAGGCAGCACCGAAGAGGAACAGTTTGTTGCCTGAACTCTAATGGAGAGAATGCGAAATGAACGCCATAGCACCGATCACGAATTCCAGCACACCGATGAACAACGCCCGCTACCGTAGCGAGTTGTTCGAAACCGCCGCCGAGCGGCACACCGCCTTTCTCGATGCCGCGTTGCCGCTCAGAACTGGCAGTCACGGTGATGTCGTCCGCTACTGTGTCGACATCCCGATGCGTTTTGCCGAATGCTTCGCCATTCTGAAAGACGGTCGAAAGGTGCCATTGGCCAACAAGCGATCGTTTATTGCCTGGACCGGTCATGCACCCCGGTGCGAAATGTTGTTTGAAGCGCATGGGCTGCGGATCGCCGCTCAAATTGACCCGGCGGACCAGGTGGCCAGTGAGGCACCCGGCAAGATCGCCAGCATTGATGCCCAGCCGATAAAACGCGGTGCAAGGCTGATGGCCCGCCGGGAATCTGACTGCGGACGTCGATTCATCGCCCTGGACGGCGCCCTGCTCGGCTAGCGCTTCGCCAGTACTATCTTTCGCAACAGGCTGGCCAGTTGCTTGCGCTCCCGGGGACCAATTCCGGTCAGGCCTTCGTCGGCCGCATCAAGTCGGAGCTGAATGGCCTTGTTGATCATGTTCCGTCCCTCCGGAGTCAGCGAAACCGTCACGCCGCGCCGGTCATTGACGTCGCGCTGCCGCCTCACCAGTCCGCGCTTCTCAAGCCGGTCAATACGATTGGTCATGGCGCCACCGCTCATCCCGGTCTCGGCGGCAAGGCGACTGGCGGCCAGCGCGAAGGGTTCCCCCTGGCGGCGCAAGGCGGACATAACGTCATATTCGAACACTTCGAGGTTCAACGGCGCGAGGGCTGACGCGGCCTGCCCGTAGAAGGCCTTATAGAGAGTCATGACCCGGATCACGACCCCAAGGCTGGCGGTATCGAGCTCCGGCCGCTCCTCGGTCCATTGCTCCAGAATCTCGTCAATGGCGTCCTTTTTCATGCCTGTCCCTTATCTACTATTTTCATATCAAATTACTTGACATCAAATCATTTTGTCAGATACTTCGGCTTATATGAACCGCCGGACGCCCGCTGAAGGCCATGCCACGCCACGCACCAGACTCTAAATCAGAGGAGTAACAAACGATGCGCCCGTTACACGAAGAATTTGACGATTACGGATTTGAGGACAATTCTGCAATCCGACGAATCATACGTGAACAACGACGTGAAGAACGTCGCATGTCATCTCGCCGCAGCGCAGGGCCCGACGATGACGATTGGGATGATTTTGACGACGACGATGATTATTCAGATTACGACGACGACGAATTCGACAGCTATTCCGGCCTGGATATCGATCACTAGTTGATCGCAGATCACCGGTTTTAATCAGGCAGATGATGTCGGGGTAATCCCGGCATCATCTGCAGGTTCATCCATTCCTGCAGTTCCCTACGCGTCCTTCCCGGACCCCGGCCACCCGCTTCGCAAGTTCAAGTCGCGCTGCGGGAACGGTATTTCAATATTGTATTCGCGAAGTTTGGTTTCGAGCTCCCACAGGTAGGCAGCTTTCGTGCGCGTTGGTCGCCTCGCGCCCTGGCGGTTAACCCAGACCAGCAGCAGGAAATTCAGGCTGCTGTCGCCGTATTCAACCAGCCAGACATCGGGCTCCCGCCCTTTCATATTGGTCAGCGTGTAAGGCACCTCGGCCGCGGCCTCCTGCGCCGCCTTTTTCACAAGCTCCTTGTCGGAACCGTAAGCCACACCAAAAGGTATCCGGACACGCAATATGCGCTCGCCGAGCGTCCAGTTGGTCAGGCGCGTCGTTACAAACTCTGAGTTCGGCACCACGATATCGATATTGTCGTTTGTATTGATCAGGGTGCTGCGAACATTGATCGCTTTGACCGTGCCGGTCAGTCCTGTGTCGAGTTCGATATAGTCGCCAACGCGCAGCGTATGCTCGAACAGAATTATCAGTCCGGACACAAAATTGCTGACGATGGACTGCAGGCCAAAGCCGATTCCGACACCCAGCGCACCGGCAACCAGCGCGAGGTTGCCGAAGTCGAGTCCGATACTCGACAGGGCAATGATCATCGCGAAGATGACAATCGTGTAGTGCGTCAG
>JAUHYO010000125.1 GCA_030426325.1 Gammaproteobacteria bacterium
GGGGCTGGGGATTGAAACCGGGAATACCATTTTCTTCTATATGCCGAGTACGGAGTTTTCGTATTGGGGCGGTACGGATCGCGATCGTGAGACAGTTCGGTCACTAATTCAGTCAGGACACATCGACTGCATTCACTCGTTTGGCGACCTTGCCAATACGCGAGGGCAGGCCACCGAGACGCTGGAGCATCTGGAGAAGCACGACTGCAAGCTGAAAGTCTGGATTGACCATGCGGTCGCGCCGAGCAATTTTGGCGCGGATATCATGGGAGGATTCGGCGACGTCCCGGGACACGATGTTTATCATGCCGACCTGACCCTCGATTATGGAATTGAGTTTATCTGGGTTGGACGGGTCACCAGCATACAGGGGCAGGATGTGCCACCGTCATTGAAGGGAATTGGATCCGGCGGAGGGTACAGCTACCAGTATAAAACGGTCGCCAAAGAGGCAGCGAAGATCGTGCTGGGTAGAACTGGCAATGAAAAGTACAGGATGCATGCGACGAACGACCTGTTGAGAAGGACCCGACTGCGTGATGGGCGAACTTCAATCGAGTTCCTTCGTTCCAACCCGCACCCAGGTGGAATTTCGTGCGGGGACAATTCTGCCGGACTTGGTACCGCTATTAATCCCGGTTACCTCGATCGCCTAGAAAAGCGTAACGCCCGGTCTGTGGTTTATACCCATATGGGAAAGAAAATAGACCCAAATTCGGGTTTCTGCGCTGAGTCTCGATGGGCACTCGAGCAGCTTGCACAGCGATTTCATGATGGGAAAATTCTGGTTACGACAACGTATCGGCTTCTCAATTTTGCGAGGCTAATTGGTGACGTCAGGTTGAATATTCGTGAACGGGGTGAATGTATCGAGATATCAGTCGGCGGCGTCGCTTCCGACGTCGCGCTGGATGGCCTTTCAATTGATGTGCCGGTCTCACGCAAATACGAGTTAGTCAGAGATGGTAAACAGCTCCCGTTTCGAACTATTCCATGCGAGCAGGATAAAACGAAAAAAGTGCTCGTGGTTGATTGGCATCGCCTCGACTATCCAGATTTTTGAATCGAACGCCGGTGAAGCCGCTGCTATCGCGGTGGCTCGCAAGGAGACGCAGTGAAATTTCGCAGCTTTTTATTACGAGTGATACTTCGTGTATACCTGCGAACTCACCTTTTTCTGGTGTGGCTGTTCGGCAAATTGATTCGAAAAAGGGCGCCCAGGCAAGAATCGGTAACGGTTCAGTTGACCGGAACGTTCTATTCCGACAATTGGGTGCTCGCGCATATTCGGCCGTTGGCTCGTGCAGAGAATTGTCGAAAGGTCGTTATCGTAACGACTAACGACGTAGCTGCGTTTGAGAACGTTGAAATTGTGAACCCGCGGCCCTGGCAAATTCGATTATTCGGCAACGTCGTTGCCAGATTGCTGACGCATTTTATTCTTGCACTGAAGAGCCGGCCAGATTTTGTCGGCGGATTCCACCTGCTGTTCAATGGCTTGGCATCCAGTCTTATTGCGTCTCTTTGTGGTGCGAGGTCGCTGTACTTTTGCGTTGGAGGCCCCGCTGAGGTGCTTGATGGTGGACTATTGAGCGAGAATCGGTTGTTTGAAAAAATTGGCTCGCCGGACCCGACGATCGAGAAGCTGCTTATTCGGTCGGTCGGTCGTTTTAATCAGATTGTCACGATGGGTACCAGCGCCAGAAAGTATTTTCGTGATCAGAACGTAACTGCAAGTGTCGACGTAATCTCGGGTGGAATCGATCTGTCCGGGCTACCGGAGCACCCCATCGAACCCTGTAAGTACGATCTGATTTTCGTCGGCCGTTTGGTTCCGATTAAAGGCCTGAATTTGTTACTCGAGGCGATCGTACAGGCCAACTCAATGCGCCCTGGCATAAAGCTGGCGATCGTTGGTGATGGTCCACTGCGCAGCGATCTTGAAAAGACGGTCATTGACCTCGGTCTCGAATCTTGCGTTGATTTTATTGGATTTTCTGAAAACGTCGACCAGTGGCTGGCCAAGGCGAGCATTTTTGTTCTAGCGTCGGAGTCGGAGGGCCTTTCGCTGGCCTTGATGGAAGCGATGGCGCACGGACTTGCTGCAATTGTTCCGAATGTTGGTGACCTGGACAACCTTGTCAGGACGGACATTAACGGGATTGTTTTGGAGCAACGCTCGGCTGACGCGTATGCGAGTGCCATAGTCCGTTTGTTGGACGATCGTGAGGCGCTACACAGGATGCGAGGACAGGCGATGCAGGATGCCAGAGTTCATTCGATCGAAAATTGCGCCGGACAATGGCGGCACGTACTTAACAACAACTAGTCAAAATTGGAGATAGCAAAGCTGTGTGTGGAATAGCCGGATTCACCGGGGCGCCGAAACCGGCCCTGCTAGCTGAGATGTGCAATAGCCTCATGCATCGGGGACCTGATGAAGGTGGCCAGCATGAGACCGAAGACGTGTCGCTTTCGATGCGACGACTCGCAATTATTGATCTCGCAACCGGTCAGCAACCGATATTCAATGAGACGCGAGATATATGGGTCGTCTTTAATGGCGAAATATATAACTACGAAAGTTTGATGCAATCTTTGAAAGAGGCCGGTCACCAATTCAGGACGAACTCGGATACAGAGACCATAGTTCACGCATACGAAGAGTATGGCCTCGACTTTGTTGAACATTTGCAGGGGATGTACGGAATCGCCTTGTGGGACGACCGATTGAAGCGACTGGTCCTGGTTCGGGATCGAATCGGCGAAAAGCCACTGTTTTATAGCGAAGAGGCCGGCGAGCTCTACTTCGCGTCCGAGATTAAGGCGATATTCAAGGCAACGAACAAAAGGCCTGTGAATCACCAGGCGGTTTGCGACTTTTTTGCAGCAGGATATGTGACACAACCGAAAACGTTCTACGACAATATTCGCAAACTCGGGCCGGGCCAAATGGCTATCTATCAGGACTCAAGACTGACGGTTCGAGAGTATTGGAAGCATGACCCCGCCAGTCGCTACACGGGTTCTTTTGACGATGCGGTCGACGAACTGGATAACAAACTCATGGATACGATGCGTTTGTGCCTGAAAAGTGACGTGGAGGTAGGGGCATTTCTGAGTGGCGGTGTGGATTCTTCGTTAATCGTCGCGCAAATGAAGAGACTATCTGCTGAAATCCAGACATTCTCGGTTGGTTACGGAAGTGAGGCATTGGGTTTCAATGAGCTCAAACACGCAAAAGTCGTGTCCGATCACGTCGGTACTCGTCATCATGAACTGATTTTGGATGCGAGCTCGAACATTCGGATGTTACCAAAAATCATATGGCACTACGATGAACCTCACGGCGAACCGACATCAATGCTTGTGTATTTGCTGTGTCAGTATGTGCAGAAAAGTGTGAAAGTCGCGCTTAGTGGAACGGGCGGCGACGAAATATTCTTCGGATATCCACGGCACGCTGGTTTGCATTACCTCCGGCGCTATCAACGCGTTCCAAAATTCATTCGTACCCAGATTATTGAGCGGATCGCTGAGAGTCTCCCCGAGTCTACGCGCGGCGGCAACTTTATAAAACGTGTTAAGCGATTCGTATCTGGTGCAGCAAAGCCACCGGAGGAGGCCTACCTTACGTGGGTTAAACTGCTCAGTCCTGAGCTTCAGGATCAAATGGTAGCTGAGGATATCAGGCGAAGTGTTGACGACCCTGCCGGTGATGAATTCCTAAGGCGCATATTGCTGTCTAAAGAACGAAGCGGGCTGATGGACCGAATTTGCGAACTAGATGTCGGTGGGTACTTGCCCGAGTACCAGCTTGGCTATATGGACAGGATGAGTATGGCGAATAGCCTGGAAGTGCGTGCACCATTGTGTGACTACAAACTGGTGAATTACGCGACCTCTCTGCCGGCTGAGATGCGCCTAAAGGGCACTCGGAGCAAGCACATTTTCAAAGAAGTCGCGAAGAGATACTTGCCGGAATCTATCGTCGAGCGAAAAAAAGTGGGTTTCGATTCGCCGATCGGCCAATGGTTAAAGGGAGAGCTGAAAGGGTTCTCGGAGTCATTCCTCGCAAGGAATCAGATTGAGAAAAGTGGTTTGCTAAATCCGGATGCCGTGGGCCAGATGCTGAGCGAACATCAATCGGGACAACGAAACTACGCGCTTCAGCTGTGGAGTGTTATCGCAATGGAGGCATGGTACCGGATGTACATTGAAGACGACCTTACGAGCCTCGATGGGTATTCGATTAGTGATATTCGTGGTGTACCAAGCGGTGTCGAGTTGGTTTGATTTGATATGCGGAAGTTGTTCTTAAAAATCATATCCGTTTTAGGGCTAATGAGACTGTGGCGATATGCCATGAGGAAGCGCGTAATTATCTTGTATCTTCACGGCGTGATGGATCAGGGCGTCAGCAGCACGTGGGTACCACTAAGACCGCAGTATTCCCGCAAACAGCTGGACCAGGCATTGAGCTTGCTTTCCAGGCACTACCGCTTTATATCGATTGACACTGCCCGACAAATTATCGCCGGGGAGATTGCTGCAATTGACAATAGTATGGTGCTGACTTTTGACGATGGTTACCTGAATAACTGGAAGCATGCGGCACCAATTCTCCGCAAGTATGGCGTTCCAGCCGTTTTCTACGTGGCGACTGGCAATATTGAAAAGCGGGAGCCGTTTTGGGTTGATCGACTCGACTACGCCATTCAAGCAGCGGTCGACTCCGACAAGGAAATTGTCGTCAACGGACAAACAATAACGCTGAAAGCTGATAGCCGTGAAAGCCTGACTCGCTCGTTCAAGGCAATGCGCGACCTGGCAAAAACCGGGACTCGCGGCGACGAAGAGATGCGAGATGAAATTGACCAACTGATAGGCAGTCTTGAGTCGGAATCGGGGTCGTCATTGAAAGATGTATTCGAAGGCGATGATTGGGCGGGAGTCATGGCCTGGAGTGACGTACAGGCAGCGGCCAACGATGAAATGATATCGGTTGGTAGTCACACAGTAGATCACGTTCGATTGGGCGAAGTCCGTGACGACCGTGCGTCAAGTGAACTGAGCGTCTCGAAGTCAGTAATTGAATCGAAAACGGGCGTTGAGTGTCAGCACTTTTGCTATCCGAACGGTAGCTACAATCAACGTACTCCGGCAATCGCCAGACAGCATGGGTATCGTTCTGCGGTGACCGTCGAAGCTGGCCTGAACAAGGTTGGTTCGGATCCGATGACATTGCGACGAATTCACCTTCCGGATACCGAAGACGAATTACAAATCCTGTATGTTGCGAGTGGTCTTTCAGATGCGATAGACGGCATTCGAAAAGCCTTATCTCGACGTCGAAAAGGCTAAGGGTTTAGCGGGTCATGAAAATATGCATTGTGTCGCATAACGCATTCGGCGCGATAAGTGGCAGGGAAGGGCATATTGGTGGCGTTGAAATGCAAACAGCGGCGCTGGCTCGTCACCTCGCTGAACAGGGGCATGACGTCACCTTGTTGGTCTGGAACGAATTCGGCGCGGCTTCAACGGTCGAGTCGGGGGTTAAAGTTTCGGCAATTTGCCACGAAGACGCGGGACTTCCGGTACTAAAGTTCTTTTCACCTCGCTGGACAAGCCTGCATCGAAGATTGCGCGATGCGGATGCGGAAATTTACTATCATAATGGCGCGGAGTACTTTACTGGGCAGGTGGCATTTTTTTGTCGCATGTATCGACGTGCGTTTGTTTTTTCGACAGCCAGCGATGCAGATTGTCTCCCGGATTTGCCGTTCCTGGGCCAGTCGTACGAACGGTGGCTCTATCGCTTCGGGTTACGTCGGGCAGATGCGGTGATTTGCCAGACACAGGGACAGCAACGCGCGCTTCTGGAGAATTTCAATCGGGCCGCGACGATACTGCCGATGCCTTGCAGTTTCGAAATTGCGTCAGGCCGCGAAAGGCTGGCAAATTCGGAAGTACTTTGGGTAGGTCGTGTAGTGGCGTTAAAGCGACTCGAACTGTACCTGGACGTGGCTGAGTCTCTTCCGGATATCACGTTTCATATCGCCGGCGGTGCAGATGACGATGAAGGGTATGCAGGTCGTTTATTTGGCCGTGCATCGGCATTGAAGAATGTTGTCGGGCATGGAGTACTCGATCGTCAGTCCATTATGAATTTGTATCAGCGTTGTTCTTTGCTCTTGTGTACGTCCAGCATTGAAGGATTTCCGAATACGTTTATAGAGGCGTGGGGGTTTGGTATGCCAGTAGTGACCAGCTTTGATCCGGACAATCTGATCCGGGACCATGACCTGGGGGCAGTAGCCCACGATAGTGCGGAGTTTGCGACAGTTATTCGTAAGATTCTCGCTGACGACGCGTCCTATCGGTATTGGAGCGACAATGCACTGCAATATTTCAAAAGCCACCACGAGCGTCGACTAGCGCTCGGTCGTTTTGCGGGTTTCCTGCAACAGCAGGTCGATTGCTATGGATCGCGTTAGTTCTGGCGCCGTCGCGAGTCGAGTCAGCCAGTGGAATTGATTCGGTCTTTTAGCAAATGAATTAGCGGTTTATGTAATGTCGATAAGATAAGCTTTAACTGTCGCAAATTAGAGACGTCGTGTCGTGTCGCATTTGCGCAATTCTCCACTTGATATTGTATGAGCATCTGCAATACTTATTTTCAGCTAATGGGCAAAGCTTCCGAAAGGCAGCGACGCAAAACTTCCGGTCTAAGGGAAACTATGACAGCGGGGTTGCGAGGCTACTACCGGTCGGTTTCTTGTGTCAGTCGTACACCCCAAAAGCTAAACGTCGCGCGACGCATCGACTGCCTCCTAGGGTCGGTATTCTGCGCAAATATTGATACAAAGTGTCCGCTCGAGGGTAATTGGATGAAATTGACGAATGTTGGCCTGCTCATTGCCGGGCTATTTTTAACGGCTCCTGCACTCGCCGATACGTGGGTCCCTGTGCTGGGAATTCCGGAACCAAGTTTTGGTGTTACGGAAGAAAACCCGAGCCTCCCGTCTCCTTGGGACCAGGAGGTGAGTGGGTTCTACTATGTATGTTCCAGTTGTTCAGGTTCGTCCAATCGATCTTTCGGCACGCCACAGCAGCCGAGAAATTCTGTGCCGAGCAATCCTTCGTCTGGCGCGGTAATTGTTCTTGCTGGCGTGTATTCGTCCGGACTTGATATGAACTTCAATTGCTCGGCGGGCAGCCCATGTTTCCTGATTGGGGACCCGGACAACCGGCCTCTAGTTCGGCACTCGTCGACGTTTAACGGCAGCTACTACATTGTCGATAACGTAGAGGTGACTCTCGCAAGTGGCGAGTATTCAATGACTGTGGGCTTGCAGGGCTCCTATGGCGCATTTCGCAACGGAGTCATTACAGGTAGTACGTCGTCCGGCGGAACATACACAGGCGGAAATAATATTGTCCTGTTTCAGAATGAGATTCGGGACAACGGAGACGTGAATGCGTCTAATGACCAGGACAGGCACGGTGTGAAAGTGGGCGGAAATAATATCTGGATTATCGGAAACGAATTTACACGCAATTCAGGTGACGGTGTTCAGGTCGGCGATATTGGAACTCGATCGTCAACTCACCACATTTACATTGGACGAAATACGGCGCACGAGAACAAGCAAACCGGGTTTTGGGTCAAAGAGGCGGAGCACGTCATAATTTCTCAGAACCTTTCCTACAATCATTCACCAAGTGGATCCAGCGATGGCGAGGGAATGGGAGGGCAATACGATGGTCGTTTTATTTGGTTCCTCTTCAATGAAAGTCGTGACAACCGAGGCGGCATAGGATTTAAGTCATCAAATAATGGTGGTGGATCGAATTTTCACGTCGTTGGGAATTACATTCACGACAATCTGAATTCGAGTTACAGCACAGGAGATGCATGGTCAACCAGTGCGATTTCAAGCTGGAATGGGGCGGACATTACGATTGTTAACAATACGCTAACTGGAAATACGGCCGGTATTAACTTGAATGGCAATACAGGCACTGCATACGTATACAACAACTCGATTAAGAATATGCAACTCGGCAATGCCCGGGAGATTTTCGCAGCGGATGATCGCGACGTGGCGTTCGACGACTACAACGCTTTCGATGGTGACGCGGTAATCGATGCCGGAACCGCCCCGCTTGCAGCACGCAATCCATATGCAATTTTTGAGTCCAACTATGGCATTAGCATCCAGTTCGATTACGACGGTAAATCAAGGCCAATAGGGCAGTGGGATATCGGGGCGTTCGAATCAGACAGTTCAAGCGGCGTGCGTCCGAATCCGCCAGTGCTAACAAATTGAGGCGAGAGAAGATGAAAGGTCAATTAAACCTACGCGCAGGGCTGCTGCTACTTTTTGTTCAGTCGGCCGTTGCAGCTGACTTGTACGTCGACGCAAATCTGTCGTCAAGTTGTCAGAATTACGACGATGCATCGCGCTCCTGCGGGTCCGGCAACAAGCAAGCATACAATTCAATGTCGGCCGGGCTGGCGGCAGCCTCCGCGGGCGATGTCTTGCTGGTCCGGTCGGGTTCATTCGGGCAGCTTAGTATTCCAAAGTCCGGCACCCAACAAAGTCCGATAACGATTCGCAACTATGGTAGTGAAACAGTAACGATAAGCACCGGAAG
>JAUHYO010000432.1 GCA_030426325.1 Gammaproteobacteria bacterium
CAGCAGAAACAATTCCAGCATCGCGGAGGGATCGCGCGCAAAAACTTTTTCATCGGCGGCTTGCAGGAAGCCGTTTTTCACCGCGAATCGAGGATTCAGCGGCTGCACCGGCGCGTTCGGGTCCATCAGAATGGCTTCTTCGAATTGCTGTAACAGCATTTCGTTAAGCCGACTCAATTCCATGACGGTGCGGTAGTAACGCTGCATCATCTGTTCGACAGCCAGCGTGTAGGTCGCGTCCTCATACCCAAGCATCGCCGCCAGGCGCGTCTGGTGGTCAAATAACAGCCTGTCTTCCTGTCGGCCGGTCAGGACGTGCAATGCAAATCGAATCCGCCAAAGAAAGTGCTCGCCTTCACGCAGGCGACGCAGCTGTCCCCGGGTCAGGAACTTGTGGTCGACGAGCTCGGCGAGTTTCGTCGCGCCGAAATGCCGTTTCGCAACCCATCCGATCATTTGTATGTCCCGGAGACCGCCCGGGCTGCCCTTGACGTTCGGTTCGAGGTTGTAGGCGGTATCATGGTAGCGATGGTGCCGGCTGATCTGTTCCTTGCGCTTTTCCTCAAAGAACTGCTTTGAGGGCCACATCCGATCGGGCGCGATGACCGCCTGCATCTCGGCAAACAGCGATTCGGGGCCGACCAGCAGGCGCGATTCCATCAGCGTAGTTGCGACCGTCAGGTCGTTTCGCGCCTCGTCAAAGCATTGCGCAACTGTTCGCACGCTGTGGCCGACTTCGAGGCCGATATCCCACAGCGCCGTGACGAACCCCGCCAGCGCTTCTTCACTCTCCCGGGGCATCGATTCCGGTACGAGCAGCATGATGTCGACGTCGGATGCCGGGTGCAGTTCGCCGCGGCCATAGCCACCGACGGCGACCAGCGCCGCATCGGCATGACTGCCGTGCTCGCTCCACAAACGGATCAATTGCTGATCGATCATCCTGGCGCGGGCATGCACGAGCTCAACAACACTATCGCCGGCGGCAAAGCGTGCTTTGAGTTCCTCCGCGGCCGCCGCCAATGCGTCGCGGATTTCCCCGTAAATCATGGTGTTATGAGCGGTCTGCGGCACTTAAGGTCAGAACCTCGAAGCCGTCTTTCGTGATCAGGCAGGTGTGTTCCCATTGCGCAGAGAGGCTGTGGTCCTTGGTGACAACCGTCCATCCGTCCGGCAAGAGCCGCACATTGGCCTTACCGGCGTTCACCATGGGTTCGACCGTCAACGTCATGCCCTCGCGCAGTTCGAGCCCGGTGTTGCGTCGTCCGTAGTGCAGTACCTGCGGGTCTTCGTGGAACACCTCGCCAATGCCATGGCCACAGTATTCACGCACGACCGAAAAGCGGTTTTTCTCGACATTTTGCTGGATTGCCGCACCGATATCCCCGAGGTGCTTGCCGGGCGCGAGTTCCTGGATGCCCAGCCACATGCTGTCAAAGGCGACGTCGGACAGGCGTTGAGCCTGCACCGAAGGCTTGCCGACAAAAAACATCCGACTGGTATCGCCGTGGAAGCCGTCCTTAATGACTGTCACGTCAATATTAATCGCATCCCCGGATTTCAGGGTCTTGTCGCCCGGGATGCCGTGACAGACAACGTGATTGACCGAGGTGCAAATGGACTTCGGAAAGCCGCGGTAATTAAGAGGGGCGGGGATCGCTTGCTGGACGTTGGTGATGTAGTCGTGACAGATCCGGTCCAGCTCCCCCGTTGTTACACCGGGTTTGACATAATCCCCGATCATGTCGAGCACATCGGCGGCGAGCTGGCCGGCAATGCGCATTTTTGCCTGC
>JAUHYO010000433.1 GCA_030426325.1 Gammaproteobacteria bacterium
CCAGTACCCTCCCCGGGGGTCAAACACCGCCTTCAGCTCCTCGACCAGGAACGCAACGTCGCCACCCTTGCGAAATACCGCCGAAATGATGCGCGTCAGTGCAACAATCCACTGGTAGTGGTCGAGATTCTTCGAATTGATGAATATCTCGAACGGACGACGCTTTTCGTAAGGCGTGCCTTCGTTGAGCACAATGTCGTTGATGGTCACGTACATGGCATGGTCCGACACCGGCGTTTTCACTTTGTACGTTGAACCAACCAGCATCTCCGGCCGCTCGAGCTTTTCATGCATGCGAATAACGTCAGCACGGTCCGAACCGCCCTCTTCGCGCGTGAATTCCCGCTTGAGTCCCTTGTCCTCGGCGGCGGGCTGATTCACCGCGTAACCGACTATTTTCTTGTCTACTTTGATCATCGTATTTACCGTCAAAACTTACCGTAATAGCCTTCTTTCAAGGCATCGAACAAATTGGCCGCCGTATGCACTTCACCGTCGTACTCGATTTCCTCATCGCCCTTGAGATCGATCGTTGAGCCGTCATCCAGCGTAAACGTGTACTTGGTGTTCTTGAGGTCTTTTTCCTTGACCAGCACACCCTGAAACGCTTCAGGATTAAAGCGAAAGGTTGTGCAACCTTTCAGCCCCTGCTGATAGGCATACAGGTAAATATCCTTGAAGCCCTCGTAATCGTAATCGGTCGGCACATTGGCCGTTTTCGATATCGAAGAGTCTATCCATTTCTGGGCCGCTGCCTGGATATCGACGTGCTGGTTCGGCGTAACCTCGTCAGCCGTTATGAAGTAGTCCGGCAGGTTGTTGGCAACAGCGCCATCGCCGACGCCGCCCGGCATGGCGTCCGGATCAATTGCTTCCCGGTACGCCAGCAACTCAAAGGAAAATACGTCCACTTTCTCCTTGGTTTTCTTGCCCTGCCGAATGACGTTGCGAAAGTAGTGGTGAGCGAAACTGGGCTCGATGCCATTGCTCGCATTGTTCGCCAGTGACAGCGAAATCGTGCCGGTCGGGGCAATCGAACTGTGGTGCGTAAAGCGCGCACCGGTTTCGGCCAGCTGGGCCACGAGCTCCGGTGCCTCGGCCGCTACACGTTGCATATAGCGGCTGTAGCGCGCGTGCAAGATGCGGCCCGGTACCTTGTCACCCACCTGGTAACCGTCATCACGCATCTCGGGACGCTTGCGAAGCATTGCTTCAGTGACTTCGAAAGTCTCGTTCATGATCGGGGCGGGGCCCTTTTCCTTCGCAAGCTCTAATGCTTCTTCCCAGCCAGCCAGCGCAAGCTCCCGGGCGACCGCTTCGGTGAACGCGACCGCATCGGCGTCGCCGTATTTCATGCGCAACATCGTCGTCGTCGAGCCGAGGCCAAGGAATCCCATGCCATGGCGACGCTTGCGTTGAATTTCATTGCGCTGCTGCGGCAATGGCAATCCATTGATCTCGACAACATTGTCCAGCATGCGCGTGAATATTTTCACGACCTTGCGGAAGTTCTCCCAGTCAAACGCGGCGTCGGCCGAGAACGGTTTGCTGACAAATCGTGTCAGGTTGACTGATCCGAGCAGGCAGGAGCCGTACGGTGGCAATGGCTGTTCACCGCAAGGATTGGTGGCTCGAATGTTCTCGCAGAACCAGTTGTTGTTCATCTCGTTGACCTTGTCGATCAACACGAAACCGGGCTCCGCGAAGTCGTAGGTCGACGCCATAATGATGTCCCAGACACGGCGTGCCGGAATCGTCTTGTAAATCTTGCAGGCGACCA
>JAUHYO010000126.1 GCA_030426325.1 Gammaproteobacteria bacterium
ACAGTACCCGCCGCCCTTCAAACTCGAGCGTCCTGAGCGCTGCTGACGGAGAGCCAAATCGATTCTCGACGCGATCACCGGCTTCGCCCGGGCCAAGACTCTCAAAGCCACTACCAATAATCAGTGCGGAGAGATCAGGCATCCAGTTTCAACTCCGGCCGTTCACTCCACTCGGAAAACAGCTTGTTGGCCTCTTGCCACTCATCGCTGGCCAGCAGGGTTTCACGCATTACCTGGCCGGTGCCATGCAGGCGCGCCAGTCGGACCAATGACAGAGGACTCGAGTAGTCTTTGAGTGCATTGACGGCACGCTGTGCCCGGTTCCGGTCGTTGCAAACCAGGATCATGTCGCAACCCGCCTGCAGCGCCAGTCGCGCACGTTCTGCCATGCTGCCGTAACTGAGCGTTGCTTTCATGCTCAGGTCATCACAGAAAACGGCTCCGCCGAAACCGAGCCGCGATCGCAATTCGCGCTGGATCCAGTACTCGGAAAAGCCGGCGGGAAGACTGTCCATTTCCTGGTAGACGATATGGGCCAGCATGACACCAGCTACCACGGCCATGGATATCATGCTTTCATAGGGGCGCATGTCGTCGAGAATCAGGCCATAGTCACGCCGGTCGACCGGCAAGCGCAGATGCGAATCCGCAACCACGGCACCGTGTCCGGGAAAATGCTTGGCCACGGCGGCCATGCCCGCACTGCGTTGGCCTCGAGCAAAGGCGCTGGCCAATTCACTGACCGCCTCCGGTTTTCGATGAAACGAACGATTGCCGATAATTTCGCTGATACCCCAATCCAGGTCGACGCAGGGCCCGAAGCTCAGGTCGATACCGGCGGCCCGCAACTCAGACGCGATCAGCCAACCCGCCTTGCGTGCGATCGCCAGTGCGGCGTCGCGATCACGGTCATACTCACGGCCAATGTCGCGCATGGCCGGCATTACCGTGAACCCATCGCGGAAACGCTGCACGCGGCCGCCTTCGTGATCAACGGCAATCAGCAATGGCGGGCTGCGTAAAGCCCGAATGTCAGATACCAGGTCGGTGACCTGCTCGACCGATTCGAAGTTGCGCGCGAACAGGATTACGCCGCCTACGGCGGGTTCCCGCAGCAGGTCGCGGTCGGCCGGACTCAGTGCGAGTCCTTCGATATCGAGCATCACAGGACCTAATGACATCGGCTGATCCTTCATGAGGATGTCCGCTTTCGCGTGAACACCGCGATTGATTCTACATGGGCTGTGTGCGGGAACATATCGATGATACCTGCCGATTCGAGTCGGTAGTTGTGTTCATGGACCAGGATCCCGGCGTCACGCGCCAGAGTGCCCGGGTGACAGGAGACGTAAACGATTCGCTCCGGGTTCATTGTGGCCATACGGGCAACGACTTCCGCCGCACCGCTGCGCGCCGGGTCGAGCAGGACCCGATCCCATCCGGCCCTGAGCCACGCTTCGCTACCGTCGATTTTGCTCAGGTCGGCAACCCGAAACTCTGCATTGTCGAGACCGTTACGGCGAGCATTCTCCGCAGCGCGCTGTACCAGCGTTTTCTCACCTTCAATCCCAAGCACTGCCCCGGCACGGCGTGCCAGCGGCAATGAAAAATTGCCGATGCCACAAAAAAGATCCAGCACGCGATCGTCGGAACCCGCACGAAGCTGCTCGACGGCAAAATGCACCATGCGCCGATTGATCTCGCTATTAACCTGCACGAAGTCGACAGGCTCGAAATCAATACGCACGTCGAATTCCGGCAGTGTGTAGTGCAAGGATTCTCCGCATTCCTCAGGCTGAATCAATTGCAGCGAGTCCAGTCCGCCCGGCTGCAAATAGATTCTGAGCTCATGTGCGACGCCAAAAGCGATCAATTGTTGCCGGTCAGCCTCGCTGGGCGGGTCGAGGACCCGAAACACCAATGCAATGCCGTTTTCGGCTACCGCCACTTCGACTTGTGGCAGTCGTGCACGAATCGAAAGCTTTGCGACAAGCTCGCTAAGGTCGTCGATCATCGCGTCGACCGGTTCAGCGAGCACTTCACATCGATGCATGTCGGTGATAAACGGTGCGTGCTTCTCGCGAAATCCAACGAGCACACGCCCTTTCGCCGGCACGTCCTTGACAGCCAGTCGCGCGCGGCGTCGGTAAGCCCACACGGGACCGGTCATCGGCTCCAGCCACGTGTCCGGCTTTACCTTGCCTATGCGCTCCAGATTGTCTTTTAGCGTCTGTGACTTGATTGCGCGCTGATAGTCCGCATCGACATGCTGAAGCGAACATCCGCCGCACCGACCGAATGCATCGCAGCGCGCCTCGATACGGTCATCTGACGGATGAATGACCTGCAACAACTCGGCTTCATCGAATTTGCGTCGCGATTTCCGGCGAATAAACTCCACCGTTTCGCCGGGCAAAGCGCCGGCGACAAAAACCTTTTTGCCACTGATTGCTGCAATACCGCGTCCATCATGGGTCGCCGACTCAATGGTCGCCGTTTCCGGCTCTCTACGTTTTTTCTTAGGCATGAAGTTCTAGTCAGTCCAGGCCGCGAGAAATTCGTTCAGGTGAGGCTGGTCCATTGCCACAAGGGTCTCCCGGACCAGCGCGAACTCGCGCGCAAGTTCAGCCTCATCCAGGTTGCCGCGCATGAACTCGAAACGCAGGTAGACCAACCAGGTATTCAGTACATCCGTTTCGCAGTAGTCTCGTATCTCTCGAATACCGCCTGCGAGGTAAGTATCCCAGACTTTGTCGCCGCTCATCCCGAGCTTGCCCGGGAAACCCAGCAAGACCGCCATCTGGTCGAGACTCGCCTTGCCCCGCGGCTGATACCCGGCCAGTACGTCCATCAGGTCAACATGCCGCCAATGAAAACGGCTCAGGTAGTTATTCCATTTGAACTCGCGATCGTTGTCACCCGTCTCCCAATAACGCGGCGCCTGAATTTTGTGCTTGAGTGCGCGGTAGTGCAAAACCGGCAGATCAAACCCCCCACCATTCCAGGACACCAGGTCCGGCGTATATTTTTCGATGCCATCGAAAAAACGCTGCACGATTTCCGCTTCGCCGGATTCTTCATCGCCCAGCGTCCAGACCTTGAAGCTGTCCGCTGTGCGGAAACTCACTGAAATCGCGACGATCCGTTGCAGGTGCAGTGGCAAAAACTCCGAGCCCGTTTGCTGCTGGCGCTTGAACATCATCGCCGTCGCAACTTCGTCATCGGGCAGTCCGTCAAGATCCCAGAAACGGCGGCCAAATTCGACGTCGGGTACGGTCTCAATATCAAACGAAAAGCAGTGCATTGCCTTATTTCCTGATCAGTTTCATCGTACGGCCGTTTCGACGACAGCGAAGGCCATGACCAGCCCGGCATCGTCGGTCAAACTGACGTGTCCCGCGCCGATTCCCAGTTCGTCGCAGACTTTTTGCCCGCGTTCAGACCAGATAATCAGTGGTCTGCCCCATTCGTTGCTGGTAATACCGACGTCGCGCAACCAGACACCATGTGCGAAGCCGGTACCCATTGCTTTCACGGTTGCCTCCTTGCCCGCAAATCGCATTGCCAGGAATCGTGCCGGGTTGTTCGTCCTCCGGAAGAGTGCCATTTCCTCATCCATCAGGATTCGTTCGGCGAAATGCTGACCGAAACGCTTCCAGGTGCCTTCCACCCGCGACATCTCGACGATGTCGGTACCAACGCCGAATATCACAGTGTCAGCATCCCTGTCGGGCTTCGGTCATCAGGCGCTTCATTTCGCTGACCGCGACTGCGAGTCCGTCAAATACAGCACGCGCAACAATCGAGTGACCGATATTCAGCTCGACAATCTCTGGTATCCGGGCGATAGGTGCAACGTTGCCATAGTGCAAACCGTGCCCGGCATTCACAATCAATCCGCGTTCATGGCCGTACCTGGCAGCATCAGCAATGCGCCTTAACTCCTCTGCCTGTGAGACACCGTCAGCGTCGGCATAGGCGCCGGTATGCAACTCGACGACCGGCGCTCCGGCGGCGACTGACGCATCGAGCTGTGAGATATCCGGGTCGATAAACAGTGAAACGCGGATTCCCGCATTCGACAGCCGCTCGCAGGCGGCGGTCACTTTCTCCATTTGTCCTTTAACGTCAAGACCGCCTTCTGTTGTAACTTCTTCCCGCTTCTCGGGTACCAGGCAGACATCCGACGGCTTGAGCTGGCATGCAATGTCGATCATTTCATCGACAACAGCCAGTTCCAGGTTCATGTGTGTTTGCATGACCGCGTTGATGGCAGGCAGGTCGGAGTCCTGAATATGACGCCGATCCTCGCGAAGGTGGACCGTGATGCTGTCAGCGCCCGCATGCTCAACGATCGCAACCGCGTCGGCAGGTGCAGGATAATCCGTACCACGGGCCTGCCGCACCGTCGCGATATGGTCGATGTTCACACCGAGTTTCAATTCGTTCGATTTGGCCAATTTACGGATTCCGTGTCTTTGCAGGCGCGATTCTACCGCGATGCAGTTCCATCAGCACCTTGCGACTCTTCAACTCCTTTCCACCCAGGTGAAAGGCGATGATTTCCCGCATCAGTCGATTCGCCGCTTTAAGAATGAGCGGATCATCAAAACTTCCGCTGGCAATTGCAGTTAAGGTAGATCCCTTGAAAACCAACACACCCTCCGAGCGGCTAACAGGAACAGGACCCTGCTCCATACGGTACTCGTAGTGCTGATCGGCTTCGAGGGTGTCTCGGGAGCCGAATTCGTGATCGAGGTTGACGGCATAGCCGAGCAAGCTCAGGAACTCGAGCTCAAACGACCTCAAAATGACCGCGACGTTGTGGCAGCCCACCAGCGCATGCAGCACGCGCTCATAGAGTGCAAATATCTCCGGCTGCGGATCGAAGCGGTGCAGGAAATTGATCAGCAGTTCGTTCAGATAGTATGCCGATAACATCGCGTCACCGACCATGCCGGCAGGCGCGCCGGCGGCCTCTGCGCCTGTCAATGTTCCCAAATCGGATTTAGACACCCAGGAGACCTTCAACGGCAGGAACGGGCGCAATACGCCCGCCAGGCGTGACTTGGACCCACGGCTGCCTCTCGCAACAACCGCCACCTTGCCGTGATCACGTGTCACGATGTCAAGGATCTGGCTGGTATCGCGAAAAGGCCGGTGATGCAGGATGTAGCCGGGCTGTTGCTGAACGCGTCGTTGTGAAGTCATCGCTTTTGCCGGACCTATGGCGCCTCGTACCCGAGATTTTGCAAATCCTTTTCGCTATCGGCCCAGTTACTCTTCACTTTGACCCAAAGCTCAAGGTGAACTCGCGCGCCGAGCAGTTCGGCAATTTCAAGCCGTGCCTGCCGCCCCACTTTTTTCAGCACGCTGCCATTCTTGCCGACAGCGATTCCCTTTTGGCTATCGCGCTCAACCCAGATAACGGCGCTGACCGCAATACCACTTTCTTCTCGCACAAGCCGCTCAACCTGCACGGTCAGGCCGTATGGCATTTCCTGGTGCAACATCAGCGTCAGCTTCTCTCGAATGATTTCCGCAACCTGGAATGTCTCGCTGCGGTCCGTGTGCATGTCCTCAGGAAACAACGGTGGCGACACCGGGAGATACGTCGGAATCATCGTCATCAGCGTTTCGAGGTTATCGCTTTTCAATGCCGAGATCGGCACAATCTCGGCGAATTCGGCGCGCGCCGCCAGGTTCGCAATAATCGCCAGCAGCGCCTCTTTCGGGTGAATCTTGTCGACCTTGTTCAGCAGCGCTATTACAGGTGCCGAATTTGATGTCAGGCGTTTCAGTACGTCGTCATCCTCTTCGGTCCAGTGCGTCGCGTCGCTAACGAACAGAATCAGGTCGGCGTCGGCCAGGGCGTTGGCCGCAGTCCGGTTCATCAGGCGATTCATCGCCCGCCCGGCCTTGCGATGCAATCCCGGCGTATCAACAAATACAATTTGTTCTTTTTCGCCAGTGTGTACCGCGAGAATGCGGTGGCGAGTGGTTTGCGGTTTTGCGGTGACAATGCTGACCTTGCGGCCCATTACTGCGTTGATCAGCGTTGACTTGCCGACATTCGGGCGCCCGATGACGGCAACCATGCCACATCGATAGTCGTCCGCGGCAATCATTGAGGCTTCTCGTCAAGAAGGCTGATCATTTTTCGCGCTGCCTTTTGTTCTGCTTTTCTTAAAGAACCGGCTTCACCCAGTGTTGTCGCCGACCGTTCGGCTACTGTGCAGGATACGGTAAATCGCTGCTTGTGATCCTGCCCGGTAGTTGCAACCAGATCGTAAACCGGTAAAGCCATTTTGCGACCCTGCAACCATTCCTGCAGCCTCGTTTTGGGGTCACGCAGCTCCTCGATATCCGGCAGGGCTTGCAGTCGATCCCTGAACAGGTGCTCGATAACCCTCCGGCAGGCATCAATGCCACTGTCGAGTAATACAGCGCCAAAAATAGCCTCGACGGCGTCGGCGAGAATCGATTCTCGACGATGGCCGCCGGTTTTCATTTCACCGCTGCCCAGTATCAGGTGCTCACCCAGTTCGATCTCAAGCGCCAGTGCCGCCAGCGACTCGTCCTTAACCAGCAATGCGCGCAACTTGCTTAAGTCGCCCTCCGTTGCATCAGGGCGTAGCCGGTACACATTGTCCGCAATCACGAAACCGAGAACGGCATCGCCGAGAAACTCGAGCCGTTCGTTGTTCGTGGGAGTTGCGCTGCGGTGACTCAGGGCCTGCCTGAAAAGCTCAAGGTCCTGGAAACGATAGTTCAGCGTCTTATCAAGCCAGCGCTCGGCTTTTTTCAATGGATTCGCTCATTATTTGCCTGGGCCACTCAAGGCAATTTATCGGCGGACTATAACTCGCTTGTCGAAATCGACGACGAACGAAACGTTCGCGATAAACGGTGCCTTGTGAGAGTACGTCGCGGCAACCTCGAAGCCACCGTCAACTTTCTTCACTTTAACGTCCCTGGCATCGATCTCGCCAACACTTTCTATATCGAAGCGCCGGGCAATTGATTTCCGTATCTCGATGCTGGTCGCATTGGCACCGTCAAATTCTTCAAAGACACCGGCCACAACACCAGCCACTTTCATGTAATTCAGGTAGATCGGTGTGAGCCGGATGCCCGCAAAGGCAAAGAGCCCGATAAACGAAACCAGGATAATCATGCCGAGCGTCGTCATGCCAGCCTGGCGTCGGGCAAATGTCCGTGGTTTCAAGGGGTTGGCGGTCATACCGATCTCCGGAATACGTTTGTATTTGACTAAATAGAGCGTCAGCGTAGCGCGATTTTAGCGGTCAAATCAGTGACTGGCACCACATTATTCGATTTTTGTACCAATTCGGCCCCACTCCGGCATTTCCCAGGGACGAAAGTGCATCCAGACACGAACGGCCTCGCCAACAAGGAATTTTTCGGGGATTGCGCCAATGAAGCGGCTGTCCGTACTGTTATCGCGGTTGTCGCCCATGACGAAGTACTGGCCTTCGGGCACGACGTAGACGCCATCACGCGTGGAATGCCCGGGATTGTAAATCAGGGTCTTGTGTATGCGCCCGTCAAGATCTTCGGTGTAGACCGGTGCGCCTTCGAAGGTCTCGCCACTGGCGCGAAGGTCCATCGTCACACCGTTGATCGTCAGGCGCTGCCGCTCCAGGCGGACCTCATCGCCGGGCAGTCCGATCACCCGTTTGATGTAGTTCACGCTGGGATCTGACGGCAACCGGAATACCACCACATCGCCGCGCTCAGGCTCGCCTGTTTCGATGATCTTGCTTTCGGTCACCGGCAGGCGCAGCCCATAGCTGAATTTTTTGACAAAAATGAAATCGCCGATAAGCAGTGTCGGCTTCATCGAGCCCGACGGAATTCGAAACGGCTCGAAAATAAATGAACGTATGACCAGCACAAACAGCAGTACCGGAAGAAAAGAACGCGCGTATTCGACCAATGTCGTGATAGCGCCCGGTGGCTTGCGGCTGTCCTGCTCAGCTGTTTTCCAGACCAGCTTGTCCAACGCCACAACGACCGCCGCGACGACTGTCAGCAGGGTCAGAACCAATGCGAGATTAATGCTCAATACGGGTCCTCACTTGTCAACTCGAAGAACGGCAAGAAAGGCTTCCTGCGGAATTTCCACCGATCCCACCTGCTTCATGCGTTTCTTGCCGGCTTTTTGCTTTTCCAGCAACTTTCGCTTTCGCGAAACATCGCCACCATAGCACTTCGCCGTCACATTTTTGCGCAGCGCTTTCACGTTGCTGCGCGCAATGATCTGGCTGCCGATTGCCGCCTGGATTGCAACATCGAACATTTGCCGCGGAATCAGTTCGCGCATCTTTTCAACCAGGTCCCGGCCACGAGTCTTGACGTTTTCCCGATGCACGATGATCGATAATTCATCGACACGATCCTTGTTGATCAGAACATCCAGGCGAACAAGCTGAGCTTCCTGGAAGCGAACAAAATGATAGTCGAATGACGCGAACCCGCGGCTGACCGACTTCAGCCGATCGAAAAAGTCCAGTACAACTTC
>JAUHYO010000127.1 GCA_030426325.1 Gammaproteobacteria bacterium
ACATATGCCTGACCGACATGCGCCTGCCCGACGGTGACGGCCTCGAACTCGTCGAATGGATTCAATCGAACGCGCCGGGATTGCCGGTCGCCGTGATCACCGCCCATGGCAATGTTGAAACGGCCGTGCAGGCCCTGAAACTCGGCGCATTCGACTTCATTTCAAAGCCGCTCGATCTCGGCAATTTGCGGAAAATTGTCGACAATGCGCTGCGGATCGATACGGAAGCGGCCCAGGAATCTCAATTGCTGGGCGATTCGCCAAGCATGCAGAAACTGCGCGGCATGATCGATCGCGTCGCGCGTTCTCAGGCGCCGGTGCATATCAGCGGCGAGTCCGGCACCGGCAAGGAACTGGTTGCCCGGTTGATTCACGAAAGCGGGCCCCGCGCCGCTGCGCCATTCATACCCGTAAACTGCGGCGCGATTCCGGC
The DNA here is from genome assembly GCA_030426325.1 of Gammaproteobacteria bacterium. GTDB lineage: Bacteria > Pseudomonadota > Gammaproteobacteria > Steroidobacterales > Woeseiaceae > UBA1847. Next base: position 434 of record JAUHYO010000127.1, read on the forward strand.
CGAATTGATGGAGAGCGAGTTCTTCGGCCACCGCAAAGGCAGCTTCACCGGCGCGATTAATGACAAAGCCGGCCTGTTCCAGTGCGCCGAAAACGGCACCCTGTTCCTCGACGAAATCGCCGATTTGCCGCTGGCGATGCAGGTCAAGCTTTTGCGCGTCATCCAGGAAAAAACAGTTCGCGCGGTTGGCGCTTCAAAGGAGTCGACTGTCGATGTGCGGGTTTTGTCGGCAACGCACTGGAACCTGTCGGATATGGTTGCTGCCGGCGAGTTTCGGGAAGACCTCTACTACCGGATCAATGTGATCGAGATTCATGTGCCGGCCTTGCGCAATCGCGGCGACGACGTGCTGACGCTCGCCGACCACATTCTTTCCCGCCTGGATTCAAAAGCGTCCTTGAGTGAGGAAGCTCGCGCAGCACTGCTCGGTTACGCCTTCCCGGGCAATGTGCGCGAACTCGAAAACATGCTCGAACGAGCGGTCACCCTGTGTACGAGCGGATTGATCAATGCGTCGGACCTGCACATGCGAGACTCCACGGAGGCGGCCACTGTCGGTGCCGCCAAACTGGGCGACCAGGTTGAAGATGTTCAGCGACAGGCCATCGTGCAAGCGCTTGAAAAAACACGGTACAACAAGACAGCGGCGGCGAAGCTCCTCGGCATTACCTTTCGGCAACTCCGCTATCGCATCAAGAAATTGGGCATCGACTGACAAAAATTGTCACTAATCGACCAGAAAGTGACAATCAAGCGGCCTTTTTGTCACCTATCGGCGACGCGGATCAGGGTGACGGCCTATCAAATAACTTTATAAAATCATATAGTTACGAGACGATCCTCAAAATTGGCACGACGCTTGCTTTGTCATTCGTACAGGCGGTTTCAGCCGTTCGATTTTGATACGCAGGATTTCTCTGGAGATTACAAATGAAGAAGCAACAAGGTTTTACACTTATCGAACTCATGATCGTTGTCGCGATCATCGGTATTCTGGCGGCTATCGCTATTCCGGCTTACTCGGACTACACGATTCGTGCGCAGGTTTCTGAAGGCCTGACACTGGCCGGTGGCGCGAAAGCGGCTGTCAGTGAGTTCGTAATGGACCGCGGTGCGTTCCCGACCGGTAACACATCAGCTGGACTGTCGGTCCCTGCCTCTATTAACGGCAAGTACACGACTTCAGTCGATGCTGGCGCGACGCAGGGTCGTATCACGATCACCTACGGTGGTACTGATGCGCACGCTGATCTGGCTGGCGATACCCTGATCCTGTCGGCTCAGACTGCTGCAGGCAGCGTGATCTGGGAATGTATGGCTGGTGCAGGAACGGTTGCTGCCAAACACCGTCCGGCAACTTGCCGATAGCCTTTGGTTAGATTTGACCATTCGTGTTAAATTTAAAAGCCCCGGCTCGCCGGGGCTTTTTGTTTGAAGGCGCCACTCAGGGAACCATCATGAACAACAGGACTGGCAACTCAGAGCGAGGATTCACCCTGATAGAATTGATGATTGTAATCGCGATTATCGGCATCCTGGCGTCACTGGCGATGTCCGCCTATCAGACCTATACGGTTCGAACCCAGGTCGCCGAAGCGCTGAATATGGCGGCTCATGCGAAAGTTCCGATTGTCGACTATTTCAACAACTTCGGAACGCCCCCTGCCGGCCGTATCGACGCTGGACTGACTGCTGCGGCGACTGATACTCGTGGCTCTTTTGTTTCTCAAGTTGAAATCGTGAACGGACGAGTCGACATCACGATGGGCAACTCAGCCCACGCGGAAATCATCGGTGATGTGATTTCATTTACCCCCTATCTCACAACGGGTGGTGGCGTCGTTTGGCGATGCGGAGCTGCCCCAGCGCCTGGCAACGGGGCTGTCTTACTCTCTGATGGCGGCGGCAATTCGGCCGCTTACCTTGTACCAACTCTCGAGTCGCGATATATGCCGTCCGTTTGTCGCCCATAATACCGCTCTAAAACTCAAGCAATCGGGCCTCAGCCATCGAAATTCAGCGTTTTACTTAATCAATTTCCGTAACTGTGAACAGCCGCACAAAATCCAGTTGAATCGGGGACTTGGATCAGTGAGACTGTGAAGCTCAGAGAATCACAATAGCACTGAATTTATGGCGGTTACGGCTTCACAAACCAATCTAGCAGGCCTGCCCAGGCGCATGGTGCAGGACGGCATTATTTCCGAAGAGCAGCTTCAGCAAGCCTCAGAAGCCGCCAGGGATGCCAAGCAATCGCTTATTGCCTACCTTGTCAGCGAAGAACTGGCCGAAGCAAGGGCTATCGCCGTCGCCGCCTCTCACGAATTTGGCGTGCCATTACTGGACCTCGATGCGGTTGAAATTGACCTCGACGTGATTCGTGCCGTCGATCAGAAACTGATCAACAAACATCGTGTATTGCCGCTGGTGAAGCGCGGCCAGCGAATCTTCCTCGGCATCTCGGACCCGACCAACCTTCAGGCAATCGACGACATCAAGTTTGCGACCAGCCTTCGCATTGATCCGGTGGTGGTCGAGCAGGACAAACTCGAAATTCGCATTTCGAAAGCAATCGAGGCTGTCGACACGAGCATGTCCGGTCTGGGCGACGACGACGACTTCGATCTCGAAAATCTGGATATCGCCGGTGAGAACGAGGAGCAGGAAGATGATCACCGCGACGAAGTCGAAGATGCCCCTGTTGTCCGATTTGTAAACAAGGTATTGCTGGATGCGATCAAGCGCGGCGCATCTGACATACATTTCGAACCCTACGAAAAAATATTCCGCGTCCGTACGCGCCTCGATGGCGTTCTGTCGGAAGTCGCGAAACCGCCGGTCATCCTGGCAAACAAGGTCTGTGCCCGGCTAAAGGTTATGTCGCGTATGGACATCGCTGAACGTCGCGTACCGCAAGACGGTCGTATCAAAATGCGCCTGTCCAAGAACCGCGCGATCGACTTTCGCGTCAATACTTGCCCGACGCTGTTCGGCGAAAAAATTGTGCTGCGTATCCTTGACCCATCCAGCGCCAAGCTGGGCATCGAAATGCTCGGCTACGAAGATCACCAACGAGAACTCTACGAAAAGCATCTGGCCAAGCCTTATGGCATGATCCTCGTAACCGGCCCGACGGGTTCCGGTAAGACGGTTTCGTTGTATACCGGACTGAATATTCTCAATACCGAAGACCGCAATATTTCGACCGCGGAAGACCCGGCGGAAATCAACCTGCCCGGAATCAATCAGGTCAACGTGAATCCGAAAGTCGGGCTCACCTTCGCGTCCTCACTGAAAGCCTTCCTGCGCCAGGACCCGGACGTCATCATGGTCGGTGAGATTCGCGACCTAGAGACCGCAGAAATTGCGATCAAGGCCGCACAAACGGGTCACTTGGTTTTGTCGACACTGCATACCAATGACGCACCCAAGACGTTGACTCGCATGGTCGATATGGGCGTCAAACCCTACGCTATTGCGACTTCAGTTAGCTTGATTATCGCCCAACGACTGGCGCGACGGCTATGTGACAGCTGCAAAGAGGTCAAGGAAATCCCTAGAGAAGCCCTAGCGAAGGAAGGCTTTACGGATAAAGAGCTCGACGCGGGGTTGACGATTTTTGGACCGAAGGGATGCAAGTCCTGCAATGCAGGCTACAAAGGCCGGCTTGGCATTTTCCAGGTAATGGAAGTGTCAGAAGCCATGGGCCGAATAATAATGGAGGGCGGCAACGCGATGCAGATCGCGGATCAGGCGGCCAAAGAAGGGGTCATAGATTTGCGTCGAGCCGGATTGAACAAAGTCAAGGACGGAGTTACCAGCCTTGAGGAGATTAATCGGGTTACCATTGAGTAAGTAATGTCGATTTTTGCAGGTCTTAGCGGACTAATTGGACGAATGAGATGGCTAATACAGCAGTAGTAAGCACGCCGTTCCTGTGGGAAGGAACCGACCGAAACGGCAAGAAAATCAAAGGCAAGAGCCTTGCCAATGACGAGGCCCAGGTCCGTGCCGACCTGCGACGCCAGGGCGTCGTGCCGACTCGCATCAAGAAGCAAAGCAAGGGACTGTTCGCTGGAAAGAGCAAGATCACCAGCGGCGATATTTCGATTTTCAGTCGCCAGCTCGCAACCATGCTTGCAGCAGGTATTCCACTCGTGCAGGCATTCGAGATTGTCGGCAACGGCCATGAAAACGCTGCGATGCAAAAACTGATCTTGTCGATCAAAGCAGATGTCGAAGGCGGTAGTTCGCTGGCAGAAGCGCTTGGCAAGCAACCATTGTACTTTGATGACCTGTTCGTCAACCTGGTGGAATCTGGTGAACAAGCAGGTGCTCTGGAATCCCTGCTCGACAAAATCGCGACATACAAAGAAAAAACCGAAGCGATCAAGAAAAAGATCAAAAAAGCGCTAACGTATCCTGCCGCCGTGCTGGTAGTTGCCTTCGTCGTTACAACGATTCTGTTGATTTTCGTAATTCCATCCTTTGAGGATCTATTCAAGGGCTTCGGCGCCGACCTGCCAGCCTTTACGCGAATGATTATTGATTTGTCCGCTTTTGTAAGAACAAAGGGCTTCTATATTGTCGTGGTTGTTGGTGGCATGGTTGCGACATTTCTGTATTTTTACAAACGATCGCGCCCTCTCCGTCAGACTCTCGACCGAATGATGTTAAAGACACCGATCATAGGGCCGATTCTGCAAAAGGCCGCGATCGCACGCTACTCGCGGACGCTTTCAACGATGTTCGCAGCGGGTGTGCCACTGGTTGAAGCCCTGGAGTCGGTTGCTGGCGCCACCGGCAATATTGTTTACGAAAGCGGTGTTATGCAAATGCGCGACGAAGTTGCCACCGGCCTGCGACTGCAACAGGCCATGGAGAACACCGACCTGTTCCCAAACATGGTGATACAGATGATTGCAGTTGGTGAAGAGTCCGGGTCGCTTGATGAAATGTCTGCCAAAGTTGCCGATTTCTACGAGGCCGATGTTGACGATGCTGTGGACAATCTTTCGAGCTTGCTTGAGCCGATGATCATGGCCATCCTCGGTGTACTCGTTGGCGGCCTCGTCGTCGCAATGTACCTCCCGATCTTCAAGCTTGGTGCTGTTGTTTAAGACACAGCGACTGGTTTGCAAAATTTCGGCGTTCGGAGGACACTCCGAGCGCCGTTTTTATTTGCCGACCGTAGGAGCGGGGTACTACGATGCTTGAACTGATGAACGATTCTGCACCGATATTCATCGGCGTCGTTTTCGCATTTGCCCTATTGATCGGAAGTTTCCTGAACGTTGTCATCCACCGTATGCCCATAATGATGGAGCGTGACTGGCGAACACAGGCGGACGAGCTCATCAACACGCCGCCCGAACATGAAATGCCGACGGGACGATTCGACCTCGTCGTACCGCGCTCGAGATGTCCGTCTTGCGGTGCACTGATCACGGCGATGCAGAATGTGCCGGTTATTAGCTACCTGTTCTTGCGCGGTCGGTGCGCCAAATGCAAGACCCCGATTTCCGCCCGATACCCGCTCGTCGAATTCTCGACGGCCCTGCTCGCGGCGGTTTGTGCCTGGCATTTCGGTGCCGGCTGGGAAGCACTTATGGCAATCGTACTGACCATCACGCTCATCCCAATTACGATGATCGACGCAGATACTCAATTGATTCCCGATTCGATTGTATTGCCATTAATGTGGATCGGCCTCACGATGAGCCTGTTTCACCCCATGCCCGACAGCAGCACCCTATTCATCAGCCCTGCCGACGCCATTGTGGGTGCGATGGCTGGTTACCTATCCCTTTGGAGCGTCTATTGGGCGTTTAAAATGGTTACGGGCAAAGACGGCATGGGTTATGGCGACTTCAAACTTCTGGCCGCACTTGGGGCGTGGTTGGGCTGGCAGAAACTACCGATTATTATCCTGATGTCGGCCTTCGTCGGTGCCGTGATCAACATCGTCCTGATCGTCGTGCGCGATAAGGACCGAAACGTTCCAATCCCGTTCGGCCCATACCTTGCCGCTGCGGGGTGGATAACCATGATTTGGGGCGAATCCATCAAAAACGCTTACTTAGACCTGATGTTTTGAAATCTTCCCGGCCAGAAATATCGCCGTTCAAAGTAGGTTTAACCGGCGGCATCGCCAGCGGCAAGACAACCGTCAGCAACATGTTTGCCAACCTTGGGGTGCCAATCATTGACACCGACATCATCGCCCGTGAAGTCGTTGAGCCCGGTAATCCGGCCCTTCAGGAAATTCGTGAGCGGTTCGGTGATGACGTTATCACCGAAACCGGAAACCTTGATCGCGAGGCCATGCGCAAACTGATTTTTGACGATCACAATGCACGCGCCGATCTGGAGGCAATTCTACACCCCCGCATCGGTGCCGAAGTTCGGCGCCAGTCAGAATCGCTCGCGGCTGAATATCAGATCATCGCAGTTCCATTGCTGGTTGATTCCGCGTTGCGACATTATGTCGACCGTATTCTCGTCGTGGACTGCAGCGAGGAGAAGCAGATTGAACGGCTGTTGCAGAGAGACTCGGGGACAGCGGAAGAAGCCAAGCGTATTATCGCTTCCCAAGCCACACGCGACGAACGACTGGCAATTGCTGACGACGTCATTCGAAACGACTCAGATCTTCCAAATCTACGCAGGCAGGTTTCTAGTCTGCACCGGAAGTATCTTTGCCTGTCAAAGCCTTGATATCGGCACGAACCGTTTCCTGGAATATACGGATATCAGACTCGCTGACCGGTGCAACATCGACAACGCCAGCCTTTGGGTTGTTTAGTTCGGCCAACGCAATCTCGGAAAGGCGCAAAGCCTCCACACCGTAGTTTTTGCTCGCTAAAACCGCTGCCATTTGCATCGCGTGACTGGCACCAGGTCGCGCGGCAAGAGACTCGGTGAACGCTTTCACGGCGTCTTTCGGCCGGTCTATATGTGCATATGAAAGGCCGACGAGGTACTGGACTTGAGAATATTGCATTGAATCTTGAATCGAATTGAACGGAACATCGAGCATCTGGACGAATAACGCATTCAACTGCATTTTACTGACACTGGGACACTTCCCGGACACAATGTCATCGGCGAGGATCGAATAAACTTTGATCATACGCGCGTCATAGGGCAACGCCGCCAAAGCACTTGCAGAGCTATCAAACTCATCCGACGATAGCCGACCCAACTGGCAAAGCGAAATCAGTCGGTTTACCTTTAGCAATGCGTTCGAGCCCGAGATATTTTTGATCGCCTCGTCCAACACTCGAATTGACTCCTCATAGAGGCCAGCATTGAAAAGCAACACTGCGTACTGTGCCTGAGCGCGCTCAGAACTCGGCGCTTTTCGCGCCGATGCTTCAACCATGCTTGGCCAGCTTGCCCAGACCGATGACGAATAGCGTGTAAACCCGCCGAGAAGAAGGAATAGCGTTAGGCCGATAAGAATAAAGTGACTACGAATCACTTTCCGATGCAATGCAACCAAAAGTGGGAGCGACAGAAAGCTGCTTGCGAGATAGTTTCGATGCTCGAAATACAATTCGAGATTAACGACCGTCGACTCAATCAGGTGGCTGGCGTAGAAGAATAATGCGGCTAATGCAAACAGTGGCCAGTGACGCCGCTTATGTAATGCAATTGCGATTATAAGGCCATGGGCGAATATAGAGAGCGCCGTCGTCACCGGTGACAGTAGTCCAGTCGACTTTATGAAGTGATCTTGAAATACACCAGTTGTATAGAGTTTCGGAATAAACCAGTGTTGCAGATATTCAAAGAGAATACGTGGCTGCGTCAGGACTCGCTCGTAGATACTGAAATCCCGGGGGGGGACAATATCGAAAAAATCACCATTCATTACGCGGCTGCCCAGATACACCATCACAACGACTGTCGGAACCGCCAAAAAAATTACGTACCAATATCGATTGAGCCGACCTAGGATTTCCCGCTGACTGGCGATGACCGTGACTTCGATGACGGCCACCAGTAGCGGCAATAAAACACCGTTCTCCTTTGACAAGGTTGCTAGTGCTGTA
>JAUHYO010000128.1 GCA_030426325.1 Gammaproteobacteria bacterium
CCCGCCTCCGGAATAAACCGCAGCCGGCTGTTAACGCCAAACGTGTCCCGGGTATTGTCGTATTGCAGGAAATTGCTCCACGACCATTTTGAGTTGAATGCGACATCGGTTCGAAGGCTGGCAAGGTGAGAGGTAAAACTCCCGCTTGGAAGGTCGACGTCATTCTCAGTGAACGCGACGCCGAGGAACAGGTGTGCGGATTGTCGCCATTGAAGTTCCACGAATTTCTCCAGTCGATCGCCCCCGAAAAAGCCGCCGTCCTGGACTGACAGGATGAGCCGTAGCGGACGATGTTGCCCGGTAGCCAGCTCCAAACGCACACGATCGAACGCATACTCACCCGCCGGAATCTCCAGCCGCTTGAACAACATGAAATCGTTCCTGACCCACTCGCGTTTGTGTTCAAAGTCGATCATGTAGAAATCGTCAGTGTGTGAGTACAGATTGGGTCGAAACCGCAGCCACTGTGACAGGGTTTCGCCATTCATATCCGTCACGTGGGCGGCGTCGACACGTGCATTCACTTCCCGCCAACGACCGGTATCCGGGCGATAGCGGTAACGTGCCCCGGCCTCCGCGACCCGAATTCCGGTTCGGTTCACGAAGCCAAGTGCGGGATTGAAGTTCTCTCCGATTTGCTGTGCGTGAACGTAGGCGAGGAACTTGTCGCTGGGCATTTCGATGAGCGCACCGAATGCCTGGTCGTCACCGGAGAGTCCTTCGGTTTCGCTTTGTTGTGCCCAGGCCTTGCCCGTCAGTATCTGTCCGAATGGACCGTCACTATTGCGGTAGAGAAAGTCGACGCCGAGTACGCTGTTGGAATCGTTCGATGTCGGATCACCATCTGTCACGATAAATCCCACGGCCGATTCGTCGAGAACGTTGTAGGTACCTCGGGCGACAAGCAGTTCTTTTGCATCGACGTCCCCCGTTGCCTCCTGGCGAATCGCGAGCATTCCCAGGCTTAAATCGCCAACACGCCCGGTCAGCTTGACACCGCCGTCAATACCAACCGGCTCACCGTCTGCCGACAAACCGATTTTCCTGGAAAAAAATGGCCGACCGTTGGTATCAATATTGCCAAACTCAAAAATACCGGCATCCTGCAGGAAAAAATCACGCTTCTCCGGAAAAAATAGCGAGAAGCGATCGAGCGCGACCTGTTGTTCATCCACTTCGGCGGTAGAGAAGTCGGTGTTCAGTGTGAATGTCGCGGACAGCGAAGGCGTGATGCGATAGCGAATATCGATCGATGGTTCGATACTCGAGTGGTGGTCGCCGAGGACCAAGTCTCTTTGCTGGCCGATGTTGATGGATGGGACGATGTCGAGTCCAAGGCCCTGCCGGATATTCCGGATACCGCGAATTTCACCGGCATAGGCAGGCCAGTCCTGGCGCTCGTGGGAAGACCAGAGAGCAAATTCCTGCTTTCGAACGATGCCCCGGCCGAAATTTATGCCCCAGGTATCCGAATCCGGCGAGAACGAAATCGACTTGAACGGTATTGCGATCTCGGTTGCCCAGCCATTTTCGTGTTTCGCCGACTCTGCGATCCAGATCGTCGCCCATTCCTCAATGAATCGCGAATTGTTTTCACGCAGCGCCTCGCGCCGGATGCCGTTCGCATTTACCTGGAAGAAATAGTCGTTGCGCTTGTTGTTGAAGCTGTCCAGCATCACGTAAAAGCGGTCGTCGGAGAAAAACATTTTCCCCTGTACCATTTGTGTCGCACGAATTTCGTCGGGGCTGCTGTCTCGCATATCAGCCGCGATGTACAGGTATTCATCGTCGTAAGTGACTCGAACGATGGTGGTCTCGCTCGGCTCCGCTCCATCGACGGGCGTCGTCTGGTGGAAATCGTCGACGAAAGCCGCATCCTCCCAGGCCGCATCGTCCAGGCGACCGTCGATTACCGGCTTGGATGTCGTTCGGGATATTTCGAAAGACTTGCGCTCACCGTTGACGGTGTAGACAGCTGCAACATCGGATCCCAGCAGCAGCAGGATTATTGCCGCTGAAGCTCGTGTAGCCTGGAACATGCCGGTGCCCCCCTGGCACTTACCTGGTGATGCTTGGACGCTCTTTAATTACCGGGTGTTGCAATCCTTGCGATTAAGCGTTCGCGAATCACGACGAACGGTGCGCTATACGCTCAATATTGCCTTTGTACTTGCGGCTTAGCTTTAATTCGGTGTTACCACCGAGGTTCAGAAAGTACTCGCCATTGCGGTGCGGACGCATGGACCGGACCCTGTGCCGGTTGACGATTGCCGAACGGTGAACGCGTACAAAGATTTCCGGGTTCAGAATATCTTCCAGGTTTTTCATCGTACCCCGCAGTACATGGGTATCACCGTTGGAATGAACACACATGTAGTCGCCAGCGGCATCAATCCAGTCAATCGCTTCGACATCGACGCAGGTTGTTTCGGAGCCGTCACGAATTGCCAGCCGCGTGGGGTATCGCATGCCGGTCTCGGATGCAGCCAGTGCGGCTTCGAGCGACAACTCCTGACCGGTCAACTCACATACAAAACGCAGCAATTTCGAACGGTGCTGTTCGGCGTCTTTCTCATTGCAGTCTTTGCGAGCGCGGTCAATTGCTTCCGCCAGTCTGTCGTCGTTGATTGGTTTCAGCAGATAATCCAGCGCGTTGGCGTCGAATGCATGCAAGGCGAACTCGTCATAGGCAGTAACAAAAATGACGGCGGGCATATTGCTGGTGGAGAGGTTTCTCAACACATCGAAGCCATTCATGCCCGGCATTTGCACGTCGAGAAACATCAGGTCGGGCGAATGGACCTGCACCGCCTCCAGGGCTTCCCGGCCGTTTCGGCTTTGCGCACAGATCTCGATATCCGGAAACTTTGCGAGCCGAATCTCAAGCCCGCGTCGTGCGAGCTCTTCATCGTCAACTATCAGCGCTTTCAGCATCGTCTTCCTCAAACGGCAGGTTGATCGTGATAGCAAGACCCGAGGGTTCGTTCGGGGCCAATGTAAAAGCCTGTTTGTCGCCGTAGAGTTGCAGCAGGCGTTCACGCGTATTCTTCAGACCGACGCCACTCGACTTGTGTTCACTTTTTCCGTTGCCGAGACCCGGCCCGGTGTCGGATACCTGCATGACCAGCACGCCGCGCTGCACCCGCGCCGAGATTCTCAGCGTCCCGCCCTCTTCGCTGGGCGAGATCGCGTACTTGATTGCGTTCTCAATCAATGGCTGCAGAATCAGACTCGGCACCAGCGCTCGTTCGGCCGGGCTTTCGATGGCTTTTTCGATGACCAGTCGGTCCCCGAATCGCACTTTTTCGATCTCGAGGTACAGATCCAGCGCATCGAGTTCGGACCCCAGCGTAACCCGGCTCATCGGGTCGTTGTCGAGCGTATAGCGCAGAAAGTCACTGAGGCGGCTGACGGCCTTGTTGGCCGTTTCGTTGGCGCCATCCAGTATCAGGGTCGAAATCGCGTTCAGCGTATTAAAAAGAAAATGCGGATTCAGCTGGTAGCGCAACATTTTCAGCTGCGCCTGGTGGGCGGCTGACGTGGCTTTCAGGGTCTGCTCGGTCTGTTCCTGGAGTGTCTGGTAGTAACGTATGCCGAAATAGAGTCCGCTCCAGCACAGCAGGATATAGAACGACCCCATGACACCGCCGACGTAGTCCATCAGGTGTACTGGCTGCCAGCTGTTCTTGACCCAGTCGTAATAAAGAATGTTTTGCAGGTACCGCCAGCCCAGTGCAAGGACATAGCACGCGAGCGTCATTACGCCTGCAAGCACGAGCAATGAGCGTGTCCAGAGAACACGAAACAGGTGTCGCATCGGAATGGTCAACAGGAAGCCGCTGACGGCTGTCGCGGCGATGACCGCGAAATAGGATTCCGGTTTTTCGTGCGCGAACGCGCCCAGCCACGCCGTTAGCGTGTACCCGGTCCATCCACCGATATTGAGAATCCAGAACAGGCGCCCCCTGTCCCGGATCAGGTAGTCAATTTGCAAGATATTCGTTCCGGCCGCAGTTCTGTCGATTATAGAGGCCACTGTCCCGGTAAACACTCGCTTCACCCCGTCCGGGGCACCTGTCGTCGACAGTCATTACCCTCGATTTCCTTCAAACGATTTTCCCTCGTCCTGCATCTAAATGGTCATGCGAGCGTGAAGAAGCGGCTCGTATTGGGGATAAGGGAGAAAAAACTGAAGATCGCAGACACATCGGCGCAGGATGTGGCCCTTGAGCCACCGGATCCCAGGCGCAAGCAACTCATAGTCCTTGGAATCGGCGTCGCCGTCATTGCCTCGATTTTGTTCGCGGCACCCTGGGTCAAACGATGGGCCAACGCAACCGTCAGTGTTCCCTATGAACGAGTTCGTACTGCCGTTGTGACGCGCGGCGACCTGGTACGCGACGTTTCCGTACAGGGACGCATCGTTGCGGCGGTGAGCCCGACCCTGTACGCAACGGCATCCGGGAGCATTACGCTGCAGGTTGAAGCCGGTGAGCAAGTTACGGCGGGCCAGGTCCTCGCGACGGTGGACAGCCCGGAGCTGAGTAATGAATTGCAGCAGGCCGAGTCATCCCTTGAGCAGCGCAAGGTCGAACTGGCACGGCAGCGCATCGAATCGCGCCAGCTGGCGCTTGATAAACGCAAGTCCGCCGACCTCGCCGAAGTCGCCCTGATTGCGGCAAAACGCGAGCAACGCCGGGCTTCAGATGCCAACGATCGTGGCGTGATAGCGGTTATTGATTATGAAAAAGCGCAGGACGACCTTCGCAACGCAGAGCTTGCCTACAAGCACGCGATCGCCGATGCGGACCTGTTTGACGAACGACTGGCCTTCGAGTTGCAGGCCAGCGAATTCGAGGTCAGCCGGCAGCAGTTGCTGGTCGAAGACCTTCGACGGCAGATCGACAACCTGTCGATCAAATCGCCGGTGGACGGCATCGTCGGCGACTTATTGGTCGCCCAGAAGGCAGCGGTTTCTCGCGATACACCGGTCATGGCGGTTGTCGATTTAACCCGCTTCGAAATCGATGCGCTGATTCCTGAGAGCTACGCTGATGATCTCGCCATTGGCATGCAGGCTGAAATCCAGGTCGGCTCGGACCGTTATGCCGGCCAGCTGGTTGCCGTGTCGCCGGAAATCATCAACAACCAGGTGGCGAGCCGCATTCGTTTTAGCGGCGACGGCCCGACCAACCTGCGACAAAACCAGCGGCTGACGACGCGTGTTCTGCTCGCCGAATTCAAGGATGTCCTGATGGTGCAGCGCGGCCAGTTCCTCGATAGCGGGGCCGGTCGCCTGGCCTATGTTGTAAATGACAATCGCACGGCCGAGCGGCGTGCGATCCAGACGGGTGCCAGGAGCCTTGGCGCCGTTGAAATTCTGTCCGGCCTCGAGCCGGGCGAGACCATTGTGATTTCCAGCCTGGATCCGTTCCGGGGCGCGGAATCCGTACTGTTATCCGATTGAGCAGGGAGACTAGGAATGTTGAAAATGAAGTCAGTGTCAAAGACGTATCGCACCGACATGGTTGAGACACACGCGCTTCGCGAGTTCTCGTTGACGGTCGACGAAGGCGAGTTTGTGTCCGTGACCGGACCGTCGGGCTCGGGCAAGACGACCTTTCTCAATATTGCCGGCATGCTGGAAGAACTGACCAGTGGAACCTACGAACTCGACGGTCGCGACATTTCCTCCCTGAATGACCGCGAACGCTCGAAAGTTCGCAACGAGAAGATCGGTTTTATATTTCAGAGCTTCAACCTGATTCCCGAACTGGATGTCTTCGACAATGTCGACGTGCCGCTTCGCTATCGGGGCTTCAATGCCGATGAACGCAAACGTCGCATCGAAAAGTGTCTCGACATGGTGGGCCTGACCTCACGCATGAAACACTACCCGGGACAATTGTCAGGCGGCCAGCAACAACGCGTTGCAATTGCACGTGCCCTGGCCGGTGAACCGCGTTTTCTTCTGGCGGATGAGCCGACCGGCAACCTCGATACGAACATGGCAGAAAGTGTTCTTGACCTGCTCGCCGAGATTAATGACGGCGGCACGACGATTATCATGGTGACTCACGAACTCACGCTCGCCAATCGAGCGAAACGAAACATCTTTGTTCGCGACGGCCAGGTCAGCGACGGGCCACCTGAACTTCATTTCGCCGCGGCCGCCAACGCCTGATTCGGGAGACGACGATGTTTCGATACTACCTTCGGCTCGGATTGCTCAGCATTCGCGCCAACCCGGCGCTCAGCGCACTGATGGTTGCAGCGATTGCGATTGGCATTGGCGCCTGCATGACGATTGTCAACGTCCGGCATGTGATGAGCGACAACCCGATCTCGCACAAAAATGACGTGTTGTTTCATGTCCAGGTCGACAACTGGAGTCCTGACGAACCCTATGAAGACCCGAACGAGCCACCCGAACAGATGACCTACCTGGATGCCAAGGCTTTGCACGACGCCGGTCGGGCATACCGGCAGGTCGCCAGCTTCAAGTCCGGTCGCGTTGTGCAACCCGCCGGCGACGATGCACGCCCTTTCCAGGAAACGGTACGAGCGACGACAGCCGATTTTTTTGCGATGTTCGATGTGCCGTTCGCGTTTGGCAGCGGCTGGGATCAGGCATCGGACCTGTCTGAGGAACGGGTCGTTGTGCTCTCATCGAGCATCAACGAAGAGCTGTTCGGCGGCAAAGATTCAGTCGGCGAACTGTTGCGAATGAATGATGAAACCTACCGGGTCGTCGGTGTGCTGGCGCCCTGGACACCGGTTCCGAAATTCTATGACGTCAACAACAATCCCTTTGAAGAGCCCGAACGTATTTACCTGCCGTTCTCACTGGCGATCAGCGGGGAGTTTGGCAGCGGCGGTAACACCAGTTGCTGGAAACCCTCTGGCGAAGGCGGATACGCCGCGTTTCTGGCGTCCGAATGCATCTGGATGCAGATGTGGGTCGAGCTCAGGAATGATGCTGAACGTCAGGACTATGCAGAGTTTCTGGATGCCTATGTCAGCGAACAGAAACTGTTGGGACGATTCCCGCGCGAGCTGAACAATCGCCTCAGTACGCCTGCCCAGTGGCTCGAGAATCGGGATGTCGTTGACGACAACGTCAACATGCTGCTCAGTCTCGCCGTCTTGTTCCTGATCGTTTGCCTGTTGAATACGATCGGCTTGTTGCTGGCAAAAGTCATGCGGCGGACGAATGACATCAGTCTTCGCCGCGCGCTGGGCGCCAGCAAGTCGGCGCTGTTCTCACAATACATTATCGAGGCCGGTCTGATCGGCCTGGCGGGTGGCTTGCTCGGCATCGGGCTGACCTGGTTGGGATTGCAGGGAATCGAAAATATTTACGCTGAGTACGATTTCATCAAAAACCTGTTGCGCATGGACTGGTCGATGATTTTTGTCGCCGTAGCGCTAGCCATTGTTTCGGCGCTGGGAGCGGCACTGTATCCAACATGGCGCGCCTGCAGCATATCGCCTGCAGCGACTTTACGAATTCAGTAGGAGATCACCATGGAATTTGGTCCAATTTTTCGAGCCATGTTGAAGGCAAAAGCCGGGTATATACTGATTGCACTTCAGATCGCGGTCACAATGACCATCATGGTGAATGCGGTTGCGATAATGCAGGAACAGAATGATGCCATTGCTCGCGACAGCGGCATGGACGAATCGAACACGTTCGCGCTTTCGAGTACATCGTTTGAGCCCGATGCTGATATGCGGTCACTCGTCGAAGAAGATCTCGACCTGATACGAAACCTGCCCGGCGTGCGCGCTGCTGTGGCCAGCAATTCGTATCCGTTACGGCAGGGCGGCTGGTCCGAGAGCGTGCAAACCGAACCGGGTGCCAACAGCACGGAATCGGTTGGATCTGCAATCTACTTCACCGACGAACACGGTGTTGACGCGTTCGGGGCGACGATAATCGACGGCAAGAACTTCGCCCCGAACCAGGTCTCGTTCAAGGACCCGGAATCAAACCGCTGGCCGGCCTACGCCATCGTTACCGAGGCGCTGGCGAAGGAACTGTTTCCTGACGAATCCGGCTCAGCAGTCGGCAAGACCCTGTATCTCGGTGACGACGACCCCTTCAATATCGTCGGCGTTATCGACCGCCTTCAGGCACCCTGGCCTACCTGGACCGGCGTTGAGCGATCGATGCTGATTCCGCAGCGCCGGCTCGGGACCAACCAGACCTGGTTCGGCCGTTCCACGCGCAAGCCCCGTAGCAGGTATGGCCAGATCTTGTGACCCTTCGCCGGTCGTGAGGTGTTGGGCTTCGGGTAGATCGGCATCAGCCCCATGAGCCGCATCAGTCGCCGAATGCGCTTCTCGTTCACCCGATGGCCTTCATTCTTCAGATGCCAGGTCATCTGGCGGACGCCGAAGAACGGCGTCTCCAGGAACTGTTTGTCAATCTGGCGCATCAGCGCGAGGTTCAT
>JAUHYO010000129.1 GCA_030426325.1 Gammaproteobacteria bacterium
GATATCAAGTTTCAAAACAACAAGCGAGCGGTCGAAACGTTCCTGGTCGGGCGCCGACCGAAGCTCGACTGCGGATACCGACACCTCGCCAGCGGCGCCGGTCCGTACGCTGACGTTGCCCCAGATATTGCTGATGCGAATGCGCGGCGTTTCCGTCTGTACTGCCCAGGATTCTGCCCAGGTATGTTCGCCGGTAATGGCGACGACAGCGTTTACTGGTGTGGCCACCAGGAGAAGCGCGATAAAAAGACAGGTAGAGGTTTTCATATCAGGTCTCTTGTCAGTGAAGTGGCGACGTGCCGGGCAATGTCCGGATGCAGCACGCCGTTGTCTGCGAGTTCCTGCAAGCGCGCCATTTGCTCGCTGCTGCCATTTCGAAGCACCAGGTCAACCAATGCCATCTGCACCAGCGGTGATTCCGCCTGTTCGAGAAGCGCCATCAGGCGCGCGCCGACCTCGGGTGTTTTGACTTGTGTGCCCAGTGCTTCAATCGCGGCGCTGCGCACAGACGGGACACGGTCCTGTGTCGCGCGCTGCAGGAGTGCGGTCGCGATTTCTGCATCGGTGCCCGCAACATAGGCGGCATCCATCACGCCCCGCAGTCTTTTGCTGGCTGTATCGTTCTCAAGTCGATCGAGAATCAGGCTGCGACTAAGCATCGAGACGTTTTCCTCGAGCGCGGCCAGTCGTTCCTGATCATCAGCTGGCGCGCTAAAAAGCTGGCCTGCGCCGAGCCCCAGCAACACGCAGGCCGTTGCCGTGAGCCAGCCCGCATTGCCGCTGAAGCCCAGCCATTCACGGAGTTTCGCCGCGACGGTGGGTCGGCTCGCATGTGCCAGCTTTCGATAAAATTCCTGTCGAAGTCGCGGTGATGGCTCTTCGGCGGAGACATCGCCCAGTGCATTCCAGAGCTGTTGCTCCGCCGGATTCTCAGCGTCGAAGGGCAATTCGGGTGTTTTGTTGTCAGGCATCGATAGGTACTCCATGCATATTTGTATAGGTCGAGTTCAGTAGCGCCATCGCCCGGTGCATGCGGACCCGGGCTGTGCCGGCATTACAGCCGAGAGCTCGACCCAGCTCATCGTAGTTTTCGAATTGAAACCGCCCAAGCCAGATGACTTGTTGTGCGGCGGCCGGCAAAGCGGCAAGCGCCTGCATAACGAAGTTCATCTTCTCTGAGCCCGCTGCGGACTGTTCGGCGGATCGTTGGTCGCTTGCGTGCTGGTCCAAAACGTCGTCGTCCATTGACTCGCCGGGATAGCGCCTGGCTTTGCGAATATGATCGAGCGTTACATTGCGCGCGATGTTGAACATCCAGGACTTGAAGAAACCGTCGCTACGGAAGCTGCCGGCATTCTTGAGGATCCGCAGGAAAACATCCTGCACAAGGTCTTCGCTCTGCGAGCGGTGCCGTGTCATCTGCAGGCAAAATCGATACACAGCCCTGTGATGTCGTTCAAACAGCGTTGCGAGACAGGAGGTATCGCCATCGGCGACCCATTGAATCAGTTGTTCGTCTGTCACTGCCCGCATAAGAATCTCTCGTCTATGAGGTTAATGACGACGAGGCAGGCAAAACGTTACACGATGCGGCTACAGGGTTGACCCTGCTCAGGATCCGGCAGGCGCCTGGACCATCGGCTCATCGGCACGGAGAAGCAACCAGAGCAGCGCGCCGATCAGGACGATGGCAGCACTGCTGACGATTGCGACCGTCCAGCCAAACCAGTTGGCAATCACCGGTACCATCATGCCTCCAACGGCACCGGGCAGGTTGCCGCCGGTGTTCATCACGCCTGTTGCGACCTGCGCATGACGTCCGGCAATACCCATCGCCGCGACCCAGAATGGTGACTCGGTAATTTGTGTGAAGCCAAAGCTGCAGCACAGGAGAACGACCGCCACGGTGACATTGTCGGACGTCGCACCGAGGTAAAGAAACAGGCCGGACAGGATCAGGCCGGTCATGGCCTGGTAGCGAGTTCCGAGATGGACACCGAATCGTCGCACCAGCATGTCACAGCTAAAGCCGCCTGCCGTTGCACCAACAGCACCGAGTATCCATTGTGCTGCGGTGAAAAGGCCGGCGTCGGCAGCCGAGAAGCCGCGGATCTCGACCAGGTAAAAATAGAACCAGCTGAAAAACAGGTAGAACACGTAGTTCATACAGAAGTAGCTGCCTGTCAGCATCAGGATGTTGCGGTTCTTCAGCGCGTGTATCCAACTGGCTTTTTCGATCGATTCGTCGAGGGCGGGGCGGTCCGACCGGATGAAGTTGAGTTCCGATGCCGTGATTTGCGGATGGCTTGCCGGATCGTCGCGAACAAACCAGTAATAAGTCAATGCGGCGATCAGGCCGGTCGGCGCGGTAATGAGTAGTGCGCCTCGCCAACCATAGCTCTCCATCAGCCACACCAGCAGAGGCGCGGTTAACGCACCGCCCAGGGTCAGGCCGGTGCTCGTCAGCCCATTCGGTAATCCCCACTGCCGGACTGGAAACCAGCGTTCAACAGTGCCACCGATGGTCACTGGGAAAAACGGCGCCTGGAATGCACCCAGGACAAATCGTACGGCAACCAGCACCACGACAATCGTCGAAACCGACCAGGTATCGACGCCAGGGACGATGGCGGTGACAACGGTCAGCACGGTCCAGGCGATTGCCATGACCGTGATCGTCAGGCGCGGACCAAAGCGGTCACCGACGATGCCGCCGGGAAACTGAAACAGGGCATAACCTAGCGCCAGCGCCGAGAACACCAGTCCGAGCTGGTACTCGCTCATGCCGAGGTCGTGCATCATCTCGACACTGACAATCGAGAGATTGGTGCGCAGCATGTAAAGAACCAGGCCACCCAGGAAGATGATCGCGAGTACGATCCAGCGAAGGCCCTTTACCGGCGTACGCATGAGCTAATCCACACTGCGGGCAGAACGAGGCGATGGGAGCATGGGCTTTCCCTGTTGCTTTTCTTGTTGACAGGGACATTAGCACAGCACGGGTGGTACGTGCCTGACGCCGCCGGTCCTGGCGAGCGGGTTCTCCCCGGCTCAGCTCTCGCCGGGGTGCTTAAAGTCGGCGGCGAGGTAGCCGAGGTTCGTCGACCCCGAAGCGACTGCATACAAAACCGTCACGCAGTCATGCTGCGTCGCGCGGCTCGTGTAGGCCGTGCCCGCAAATGCACCAAGGGACTCAATATTCCCGAGCATCGACAGGCTTAGTGAATACGGGCGGTCGGACAGATCCTGGCCATAGGCGTCGGTATCGATGGCGTCATTCAGAATATTCGAGCTGACCTGGCACCCATCCTGATCAATGGCATACAAGAGTTCACATCCATCGAGTACGCTGACGTAACCGGCAAGCAGCCGGTCGAGCCGCTCGCGGTTAAACCAAACCGTAACGGCCTGCTTCGCGATGACCCGAAGCTGGCCATCAAAGCGCTGGCTCAATTCTTTGCAAAAGCGATCTCGAGCCTGTGAGTTGGATGTAAACATGCTGTTCTCTGTTGTTCTGTAGACATGGGAATCAAGGGGCGTAAGAATAGCCACTTTCAGCGGTCGTTGCACTAAACGTGCCACCTGGCGCGCAGATGGACGATGACTCAAGTCTATGAATTTGAAAGAATTGATAATCGGCGCATTGTCGCTTGAAGCACAAACCGGGTGCAGTGCAAGGTTTTCTTGCACCGAATTGTTACATCAGGACCTGGAATTAGCTCTGCGCCACCGAGCAGAGTTTTTGTGCAGCGACAATGGCATCCAGCCGCGAGGCAAATCGCGTTGTTTCTCTGAGGTCGTCCAGCACGCCGAGTCGGCTGAGGATCCGCGCAACGTTGAATTGCATGCCGACGGTTAATACTTTTTGCTTGGCCGCTTTCGCGCGAACGATAATTTCTTCAAGTGTCAGCGCGGCACTGCCATCGATGCTGGGCACATCGGTGAGGTCGACGATCAATACCTCAACCGGTCTCACTGAGACGATGCGACGCATCATTTCGTTGGCCGCGCCAAAACTCATCGCACCTGACAGATGGAGGATTGCCGCACGGCCGTTGCACTTGCGAAACTCGGCGGTCTCGTCTGCTTTCAGGAGCTCGTAGTCCTCAACGTCGACGATGGTATTGATGGACTGGACTTGTACGTCGGCCATTTCCTTGACGAACACGAGGCTCGCCAGGACGATGCCGACGCCTACCGCGGTAATGACGTCGACAAATACGGTTAGTACAAGTACGACCAGCATCAGTATCAGGTCTGTTCTCGGTGCCCGGTGCCAGCGCCTCAGGAATCGCCAGTCGATGACGTCGATGCCAACTTTAAGCAGGATGCCAGCGAGCGCGGCATGAGGAACAATGCTCACCACCGGTCCGAGTCCGAGTGCGACCAGCAGCAATACAACAGCATGAACGACTCCCGACAATGGTGTTCGCCCGCCGGCTTTGATGTTCGCGAGTGTTCGCACAGTCGCGCCGGCACCCGCCAATCCGCCCGCCAGTCCGGCAACGAGATTGCCGATACCCTGACCAACAAGCTCCTTGTCTGAATCGTGAAACGTGCGACTCATATTGTCAGCAACTAAGGAGGTCAACAGGCTGTCGATGGACCCCAGAGCCGCCAGGACTGCGGCACTGACGAGCATGTAGCTGAGCTGTGCGACGTCGACGCTCGGAACCTGCCAGGACGGCAGGCCCGAAGGGACGTTTCCAAGCAACGGAATGTCCGTAAAAAAAATCGCCGCTATAGTACAGGTAATAAGAGCGAAGAGCGGTGATGGGAATACTCTGGCAACAGGCTTCGGCAGCCAGAAACATATCGCGAGCGACAGGGCTCCGAGTGCTGCAGCGTGTGCGTTGAGGGTTTTAATATCGCTGGGCAAGGCGGTCAGCGCGTTGACGACATTGGGCGCTGCAACGTGACCGATCAGTGGTTCGAGCTGCAGGATGATAATAATCAGGCCAATACCGGTCATGAACCCGGATATGACAGGATAGGGCATCAGGTTGACGTAACGCCCGATTCGCAGGTAACCGAACAGAATCTGGAACCCACCTGACATCATGACTACAGTGAAAGCAACGGCCGGCTGATCAGCAAACTGGGTGAATACGCTCGCTGCAACAATGGTCATCGGACCGGTCGGGCCGGAGATTTGTGAGCTCGTGCCACCGAAAAGTGCAGCGAACAAGCCAACGCAAATGGCACCATAGAGCCCGGCGATTGGACCCATGCCTGATGCGACGCCAAAGGCCAGTGCAAGCGGTAGTGCTATTACAGCGGCGGTGATTCCGCCGAACAGATCACCGCTCAGATTCGCGGTGCTCAGCCGATTTACCATGATTCGATGCATTAAAATTCCAGTTTAGTAATTTCGTATGTCACTACCAAGCAGCATTTGGTCCAGGCCAGGCAACAGCAATTGCCAGTCTCTGCAACTGATCGAGGTTTGATCGCCGAGAATAATCGCACTGCGAATCGAACGACTTAGTGCATTGGCATTCAGCCGCTGGTAATAAGGCATTTGCCAGACGCAAAAGGGCAGTATTTCTTCGAGCGTCAGGTCCGTATTCAGCATCTGATTGAAGGCCTCGTAGAACCGGCGAACGGCGTCAGAAACCGCGTTGCACTCAGCAAGGTTCTCAGACGGCGCGATCGTCCAAGTCCGGTCCGCTTGCAAAGTACAGGTACCGGCGAATTTCTCACGTCGTTCTTCTGACCATTCGTCCGGCGCGATCAGGCTCAGGTTCCACTCGTCGTTGATCCAGTAAAGATAGTTCGGTACGCCGACGACGGGCTTGTACTTGAAGGTTGCCGATAACACCAGCATGGAGGTAAAGAACTCTGCAAGGACCTGGCGCTGTGGTTTGGCGACGACGCCGCGAGGTGCGCTCTGGTACCAGTCGAGCATGAAGCCATTGGCGCCTTTGCCGTCCGGATTGCCATCCGACTTAGCCGCGAGCGCACCCTGACGCGGTCGACGATGCTCTATTGAACCCATAAATTCGCTGTTGCTTAAGATCGCTACGACAAAAACGGCGGAATCTGCCCCGAAGTTGCGAACGTCGGCCGCTCATTGGTGGCAGCTACCCTAACAGTAAACGGCAGTGACGGTGACTGCCACCGCAATTCGATGTGGAAATTACCTAGTTAGAAAAAAATAGGGTAGCAGTCAACGTAAAAAACCGATCGGAGTTTGGGTGACTGTCACCACAAACCGGGTTGAATAATCAGTCGAGGCAGACGCGCTCGTTTTGCCCGGCTAGTTTGAATCCGCGGCTTTTCATGGCCTGGTATTGCTCGGAGGTCTCGAATCGAACCTTGTTGGTGTGGTTGATGTGAAAGAAGCGAACCTTGTCTTGCTCTTCGTCAGGCAGGCTGGCGAAGCGCTGCATTGAATCGAGCAGGCGGGGGTGTGGGAAAGCGGACATATCGCGCCCCGGCAACTCGTTGTTGTCGAAAAAGGTTGCGTCGAGGTAGGCGACATCGACCGCGGCGATCATGTCTTCGATGCGTGTCCCGAATTCTGTCTCCCAGCGATCCCAGGCATCGATGTCAGGTAAGAACAGGATGCTTTTCGACGGCCCGGTGATAACGAAGCCGACGGTTTCCGAGTACTCGTCCCGATGGGGTACGCGGTGCGGCGTGACAGATACTGACTCACCGAGCGTCACGGCATCTTTGTCGTGGATCGGCGAGAGAGCGATGTTTGAGTAGCGCACCAGCTGGTCCCAGGGGCCGTTCGATTCCAGGTAGTTTTTCATCCGCGGCATCGCGAATACCCGGAGATTTTTGCTGCCGGCCGACTCATGCCCGGCAAAGAGAAGCCCCGCATAGTGTCCGATGTGGGCATGCGTCAGGAATACGCCAGCGAGCCCCAATGGGTCATCATTGTCCGCTTTGCCGGCAATTTCGTTCAGTGCAAACAGCTGCTCACGAATATCCGGCGTTGCCTCGAACAGGTAACGGTCACCATTACGATGGTCGATCAGCGCCCCGGATGCGGCGAACAATCTCTGGGATGGGTTCTTCCAGGCCGGGTCGTCGTGACGGTCGATCTGCGGTGCGCCGCCGTCCTGGCCAATGCCGAGCACGACAAATTCGACCTCGCACTGCGTTGCATCCGCGCTGTAGGCGTTGAATGCCATGAATGGGACGCTGCACAGCAGTGCAGTGGGAAGACATGCAAATAAGTATTTCATTGGCCGAACACCTCATCGAGCACGGAATTGGTCCGACGCAGGATTGCGTCGGCGGAATCATCGCCCACGGCGCGCAATGTTGCGTCGTACTCAGCCAGGGCGATTGCGCCCTTCCAGCGAAGTGGCAGTTCGTCGTTTTCCACGATCGCGGCAATCCGCGCGCCATAGCGGAGCGATTCATCAAGGTCTCCTGACCGGCGATAGTGCGCCGTCAATGCACCGAGGAAAGGCAAGAGGGTTAGGTCTTCAACTCCGGTTGAAATTTCTTTCTCGGATAGCGCCCGCAATAGCATTGGTTCCGCTTCGTCATACCGGGTTTGCGCGCTAAGCGAACGGCCCAGTTCACGCGTGGCGCTCAGTCGATGGGCGCTCGATAGCTCGCTGCCGGGTTGCAGCGCCTGGCGCAGATGCTGTTCCGCATCGGCATAGCGTTGGCGCTCGTTGTTCAATTGGCCGATCAGCACGTGCAGCTGACCGACAAGATCACCATCGCTGCCTTGCAATTTCGTCGCGCTTGCCAGGGCATCGGAGAACAGGGACTCGGCCTCGTCATAGCGACGCATGTCCATCAAAGCGCTGGCCGTGCCGCGCATGCGGGCGACGTAGGCAGGATGATCTTCACCGAAGTTGGTTCGCGTCATCGCCTGGGCGGTGCGGTAGGCGGCGAGGGCATCGTCCAGGCGCCCGAGTTGCTTCAGCGCGCCGGCCCTTGAACCGATCATGTAGGCGATTTGCTCGTAATTCTCCGGCCAGACCCTGCGACCTGCCTCGATACTGGTTTCAAACAGTTCGATAGCCTCATCAAGCTTGCCGAGATGCGTCAGCACGACGGCGAGATTTGATTGTCGAATGATGGTGTTAGGGTGAAACTCCCCATCAACCCGCAATGACAATGCCAGGGTTTCGTGATGCAATGCTTCGGATTCGGAATAACGCCCCTGGTAAGAGAGCACGTTGGCCATGTTTCCGCGTATGTCGATGGCGTTCGACGTTTCCCCGTCACCATTCGCGATCAGGATATCCAGTGCGCGCCGCTCCAGTTCCAGCGCTTCATCAATTTTGCGCGCCTCAAAGAGTATGACGCCGAGTCGCGACATCACGAAAGCTGTGTTGCTGTCGGTTTCGCCAAGCTCTTCCCGGGCTATTGCCAGCGTACGACGCTCGTAATGCTCTGCCTGCTCGAGGTTGCGATTCTGGCGCATCGCTTCGGCCAGGTCATGGGTTGTCTGCGAGATTGATAGCAGATTCG